>DASYEG010000001.1:0-8886 GCA_036499145.1 Micropepsaceae bacterium
CCCGGCCCAATCCCGACCACGCCAGACCGGAAATCTCGTAATAGCCCGGCCCCTGCATGGCGATGCCGAAGGACGGCTTCAGGATCACCGATTTTGGCTCCATCTGCAGCATGAACTGGCGCGCTTTGCCGTCCGGCATCAGCTCGGTGTAGCGCGAGGTTTCGTCCTTGGTGTAGGTCGGCGTATCCGTCACCTTCAACCGCCGCAGCCATTTCACATTGGTGTTGCCTTCGAAACCCGGCAGCAACAGGCGCATGGGAAAGCCCTGCTCGGGGCGGATGGGTTCGCCGTTCTGGAAGAGCGCGATCATCGCATCGTCCATCGCCTTCCACACCGGTACGCTGCGGCTCATGCCGGCGCCATCCGCACCTTCGGCGAGAATCCAACTTGCCTTCGGATCGAGGCCCGCTTCGTCGAGCAGCGTGGAAAGCTTCACCCCTGTCCATTCGGACCCCGAAAGCAGCCCGTGAATATCGCCCGCGCTCTGCTGCGGGGCCTGCGGCGCATTCATGCCGCCCGAATTGCCCGCGCATTCCATGAAACGGATTTCGGACTGCATCGGATAGCGCATCAGCGCATCCATGCCGAACACCAGCGGCTGCTTGACCATGCCATGAATCGTCAGCCGATGCTTGTCGGGATCGATATCGGGCACGCCATTGTGGATGCGCACATAATGCAGGCCGGCCGGCGTGATGGCCCCTTCGAGAAGTTGGAGGGGCGTGCGGGAAGACCCGGTGACTTCGCGCCCCGGCGGCGCATTGGCGACGAGGATGCGCTTGATGTTCTCGCGCCAATGCGAGGGCATGCCGTACGCGGTAAAGCCCGATCCAGGTTTCAGCATGGACGGCGGCGAGAGGCTGCCGATGCTTTCGGCGCGCGCCGGATTGGCGGCGGCGATCCCTGCCAGCGCGGCACCCGATTGCAGGAAAAACCGCCGGTGCAGCAGGCCTCCGCCGGCAACAGGTTCGCCCAATTGTTCGGCAAGACTGCGCGCGTGGGCCATGGCGCCCTCCCCTGGGATTTTGCGCTTAATTCCACATCATCATTAGCGCGAAACCTTGCGCGACTCCATGCGGGCGACACCACGACGGCGCACAAACCGTTGGTATCAAATAAATATCACGATATCGCGTCGAGGCACGCGAGGTCGCGGCTGAGGTCTTCGAGGAATTTGATTTCGCGGGGCCGCCTGACGCCATCGGCATCGACGACGCGTTGCGCGGCGGCAACAAGGCTGACGATGTCGCCATGGGAATCATGGTGCAACCGCTTCAGCGCGGGACCGAACTGGGCACGGGATGGGCGAAACGCGTGCAGATAATCGCTGAGCGCCGTCTTCTCCATCAACGACAGCTCCAAACCCGAAAGTTTCGCGCGGTCCAGACAATGATCCAGGATGACCTCACGTTCCTGCACCGCGCATTCACCGTCACAGCGGGCAATCAGAAGGAGCGTGACGAGGTGATGCCCGAAGGCGTCGCGGCTGCGCATCAAATCGCTCGGAAAATCCTCGACTATCCCCGCAGGCTCCGGTGGCAGAGGCTGTTCACTTACGAAACTGGCAAAACGCCCGACAAGAAGACCGAGACTCATTTTTCCGGATGCCCACCCTGATAATCAGGCGCCAAATTATGCAGTTTCGGTGACAGTTGGATGTCGGTGCGTCGATGACGCAGGCCCAAATCAATGTTCTGAAAGGGATTTCGGTTAAGCTGAGCCTCGATAGGCGTGGTGACGCCGCTCAGACAGGATGGGTTCCTTGGCAAAGATTCCTCCGGGGGTTGGACCGAAATATCCCCAGGTCGTGGTTCTGGTCGGCGCCACGGGCGATCTGTCGCGACGCAAGCTGCTGCCTGGGCTTTTCCATCTGTCGCGTGCGGGATTCATTCCCGGATGCCGCATCATCGGGGTCTCGCTGGACAATATCGACGCCGATGGCTTTCGCGCCATCGCGCGCGAGGCGCTCGATCAATTCTCGACACGGAAAATGAGCGAGTCCGATTGGTCAAACTTCGCGCAGAGCCTGGATTATGTGCCGCTCGGCGCCGGTGCCACCGGCCTCAAAGCCGCCGTCGACAAAGCGGAAAGCCTGCTGGGCCGCGAATGCCGCCGGCTGCATTACTTAAGCGTGCCGCCCGCCGCTGCTCTCTCCGCCGTGCGCCTTCTGGGCGAGGCCGATCTCGTCGAGCGTTCCCAGATCGTCATGGAAAAGCCGTTCGGCACCGACCTCGCAAGCGCGGTGACGCTGAATGCCCGGCTGCACGAGGTGTTCGCCGAACATCAGATCTTCCGGATCGATCACTTCCTGGGCAAGGAACCGGCACAGAACATCCTCGCCTTCCGTTTCGGCAATGGTCTGTTCGAACCGATCTGGAACCGCAATTTCATCGATCATGTTCAGATCGATGTCCCGGAAACATTGGGGCTGGGCAAACGCGCGGGCTTCTACGAACAGACCGGCGCCTATCGCGACATGGTGGTGACGCATCTGTTCCAGATTCTTGGCTTTATGGCGATGGAACCACCGACCTCGCTCGAGCCCGCACCGATCAGCGAGGAGAAGAACAAAGTTTTCCGCAGCATGGTGCCGATCGAACCCAAGAATGTCGTGCGCGGACAATATATCGGCTATCGCGCCGAGGAGGGCGTGGACCCGGAATCGGACACCGAGACTTTCGTTGCGCTGAAATGCAGAATCGACAATTGGCGCTGGGCCGGTGTGCCGTTTTTCCTGCGCACGGGCAAGCGGCTCGCCGAAGGCCAGCGCATCATCTCCATCGCATTTCGCGAACCGCCCAAGAGCATGTTCCCCGTGGGTTCGGGCGTCGGCGCGCAAGGCCCCGATCATCTGACCTTCGATCTTGCGGACGCGTCAAAGATGTCGTTGTCGTTCTACGGCAAGCGCCCCGGTCCCGGCATGCGGCTGGACAAACTCAGTCTGCAATTCGCCATGCACGACACCGGCCTGATCGGCGACGTGCTGGAGGCGTATGAACGTCTGATCCTCGATGCGATGCGCGGCGATCACACGCTGTTCACGACCGCCGAAGGCATCGAGCGGCTGTGGGAGGTATCGATTCCTCTGTTGGAATCGCCGCCGCCGGTTCGGCTGTATGAACCCGGTTCATGGGGCCCGAAATCGATCCATCAGCTCGTGGCGCCCCATGCCTGGCGTCTGCCGTTCGAGCGCGCCTGGCGCAAGCCCAACACCACCGGCGCGTGACTTAAGGCCAAAACCTATGCAGCCTCCGCTGCGAGAACGGCGAGTACCGTTTCGGGGTCGCGTGCGACGAGAATCAACAAGGACCGCGCTGCCGGATCGAGTGCATTGCGGCCCTGTTCCCAATTGCGCAACGTCGCGACAGGAATGCGCAAGGCTCGTGCGAATTGCTCCTGCGTCATGGCGAGTCGCTTGCGCACCACGGCCGGCGTGAAGATATCACCGGCCTTTATTTGGGCGCGCGCGTCTTCTCCGTCCTCGACCATGTGACGGCGAATGTCTTTCTCGCGCCCGATCGACCTTCGAGTGAGGTTCTTCGAACACGCATTTTAACCCAAATGCGAGATTCGAAAGAGCGGCCTGAAAGATCGTGTGATATCTTCCGGGAGGGCGGGTTGTGTTTGAGGGGACCATGAATCACCGATGGGACGTTGACGATACCACCATAATCGAACTGAAAATCGGCGGCTTCGCGAAGAGCATCTTGACGGTGAACGGAAACGCCGTCCCAAGCTCGTTGACGATCCGGAGAAAGAGTGAATTTCCTTTTGTGATTCCCGACGGGCGTCACGCCGCGATTTCCATTAGGCCGCAATTCGCGGGCGTTCCACGCGTAGAGCTTCGCGTGGAGGGAAATCTCATGGTCCCGACTGAAAAAACGCCTGTGAAGTGTCCATCATGCGACGCGGTAGTGAAGCCCAATGACCGTTTTTGCAGCGTTTGTGGCAAAGCTATGCCACCGGCAGAAAATTATATTTTTCAGAAATCTGCCAAGGAAGCGACGACGGCGATCTGGACTCTGGCTGTTCTGTTTGCGATCTCCGGGGTCATTATGTTCTTCGTAACCAAGTCGCAAGATGCGGCAGCATTGGCTCGACTCAACAGCTTGAACCCGAATGATCCATTTCCGAACTCGATAAACGGCGTGGCCTATACGGTGGCAGCCCTGCGCGACAAGATCCTCTGGGAACCATGGGGAGTTCTAATCGTCAACCTCATTCTGGCAGTGGTAATGATGGGTCTTGCGATCTGGGGCAAACGTGCACCCTTAGCGGCGGCGCTGGTTGCCACTGCTACATACATTGTCGTCATCGTGACCAATGCCGTGATCGCCCCTGCTTCCATTGGTCAAGGGCTCTACTTGAAAATTATAGTCATCATTTTTCTCGTAAGAGGCATCAAGGGGGCGTTGGCGCTGCGCTCGGCGCACGCGTGATACGAATCTGAATCTCGCCCATCAGCACTGTACTAAATGCGAGCAGTCGTTGCGGCCCGGAGCGCAATTTTGCGGCGCCTGCGGTTACGCAGTTGCAGGTGAATTGGACACGCCAGATAGGCCTGCGGCAGCAGGCCCGAACTCAAACTTTGAATTGCATTGGGGAAAAATCAAACAAATCGGTTTGCTCTTCGGACTGTTACTCGCAAGTTCCCTCTTTCTTGGAATCATCGGGCGCTTCAATGATTCTCCATGGTCCGAGGCTATAGTCAGCGCAATCGACGCGTTGATAGTCATTGCATTCGCCAGCCTACATTATCGACAAATCTTGCCGCTGCTGGGACTGCCTAAAATGGGCGGGCGCTTGGCCCTTAGGTTGTTGGCAGTCGCGATAGGCTTTGCCATAGCGATGACCATTTACTTCGCTTTGCTCCAGCGACTAGGGGTTCCAATGTTACGCGTTTCGGACAATTACCGGAAAGCCGGCTGGGGCTTGTGGGCAATGCTCGTTCTGGTCAGTTTGACACCTGCCGTGGTCGAAGAATTAGCGTTTCGTGGCGTGATCCAATCTACACTGGAAAGCATTTTTGATCGGCGCGATGCTTGGATCATACAAGCCGCGTTGTTCAGCGTCTTACACTTGTCGCCAATTATTTTTCCCAGCCATTTCATAATGGGCTTGTGCTTCGGCTACCTGCGTCTGCGGTCGAAGAGCCTTTATCCTGGTATAATATTGCACGGATCGTGGAACGCGCTTGTTCTATTCCAAGAGCTCTATTGGCCTTAACGTCCTCATAGCTATTCTTGGCGAGAAGCGGACGCAACTACGCCAGTCATCGAACGACTGCTTCTAACCATCGGCGCATTCGAGTGAGGAATTGAAGAGCGTTACGTCCGCGTCTTGGCGGCGGTGGCGAAGCGGTCGAACAGATAGTGCGAATCCATCGGACCGGGTGACGCCTCCGGGTGGTATTGCACCGAGAAGATGGATTGCCCCTCGACCCTGATCCCGCAATTGGTGCCGTCGAACAGCGAGACATGCGTCTCTTTCACGTATTTCGGCAGGCTCTCGCGGTCCACCGTGAAGCCGTGATTCATCGAGACGATCTCGACCTTACCGGTCTCCAGATCCTTCACCGGATGGTTCGCGCCATGATGGCCCTGCGCCATCTTGCGGGTCTGTCCGCCGAGTGCGAGGCCCAGCATCTGATGGCCGAGGCAGATGCCGAACAGCGGCGTCTCGGCATCGATCAGTCCACGGATCATCGGGATGGCGTATTGTCCGGTCGCCGCCGGATCGCCGGGACCGTTGGAGAGCAGCACGCCGTGCGGCTTGTGGCGCATCACATCCTCGGCGGTGGAGGATGCGGGCACCACAATGATCTCCGCGCCAGCGCCCGCGAGCAGCCTGAGGATGTTGCGCTTGACGCCGTAATCGACCACCACCGCGCGCCAGCTCGGGTTTTCCTGGCGGCCATAGCCCTCGTTCCAGCGCCACGGCGTCTCATCCCAGGTGAACATCTGCCGGCAGCTCACCTCCTTGGCGAGATCGAGGCCCACGAGTCCTGGAAAATCCTTGGCTTGTGCACGCAAACCCGAAAGATCGAAGCGACCGTCGGGATCATGGGCGATGACGCCGTGCGGCATGCCGCTTTCGCGGATGCGCGCGGTCAGCCGGCGCGTATCGATGCCCGAAAGCCCCGGAATATTGTGGCGCTTCAGCCAGCGGTCGAGCGTCATGGCGGCGCGATAATTGGACGGATTCTCGGCATGGGCGCGCACGATCAGTCCGCGCACCGCCGGCGTGATCGATTCGATGTCTTCCTCATTGGCGCCCACGATGCCGATATGCGGGAAGGTGAAGGCGACGATCTGCCCCGCATAGGAGGGGTCGGCGAGAATTTCCTGATAGCCGGTCATCGCGGTATTGAAGCAGACTTCCCCCACCGCGCGGGTGGGCGCCCCGAAGGCGCGGCCCTCGAAGACCGTGCCGTCCGCCAGCACCAGAACTCCCGTCGGACGCGCAGGGGACTCCAGCGCCCCAGAGTGTGGAGCGGCGGTGCTTGTGCCATCGGTCATTGGCCATACCTGTGGGAATTCGTGCGCCGCACCATAGGGAGAGGCCCGAACCGCGTCAAGCGCGGCTTGTGGACAAAATATGTAGATATTTCAGATGTTTACGGCATTTGCCGGGGCTGACCCTTTGGCCTAGTGTGCGGGCGTCTTAACGTCAGGAACCGACTCATGGGTTTGCGCGACCGCTTCACCGACGCCATGAAGCTGGCCATGAAGGCCAAGGAGGCCAAACGCCTCGGCACCATCCGCTTGATGATGGCAGAGGTGCAGAAGCAGGGCATCGCCACCAAGAACGAGAACCCCACGGACGACGAAATCCTGGCCACGCTCGCCAAGATGATCAAGCAGCGCGAGGATTCCGTCACGGCCTATGAAGCGGGCGCACGCCCCGAATTGGCCGCGGTCGAGCGCGAGGAAATTGCCGTCATCCGCGAATTCATGCCCCGGCAGATGTCCGAGGAAGATGCAAAGGCGGCCGTGACGGAGGCGATCGCGGCCACGGGCGCGGCCTCGCTCAAGGACATGGGCAAGGTGATGGCCGCCCTGAAGGAGCGCCACACCGGCGCCATGGATTTCGGCAGAGCAAGCGCCACCGTGAAAGAGCTGCTGGCTCCGAAATAAGTGTCATCCCGGCCAGCGCAGCACGAGCCGGGATCTATCTTGGTATTTTCGCTGTGGGTCGCGGATCGAGCGGCTATCGCCGCTCCGTCCGGGATGACACATTGCAATCATGCGCTACGGCGAAGGCCTCCTCGAAGAAATCTTAAGGCGGACCGACCTCGTCCAACTGGTGGGCCGAAGCATCAAGCTCGACCGCAAGGGACGGGTGTTCTGGGGCCTTTGTCCCTTCCACAAGGAGAAATCCCCCTCCTTCAAGGTCGAGAACGAGCGGCGGACCTATCATTGCTTCGGCTGCGGCGCGGGTGGGGATGCCTTCAAATGGCTGACCGAAACCGAGAGCCTGAGTTTCCCCGAGGCCGTACAGAAACTCGCCGGCGAAGCGGGGATCGAGCTGCCGCAATGGTCCGCCGAAGACGAAGCGCGCGAGACCCGCAAGAAATCGCTCTTTGAGATCATCGGGCTGGCGGCGCAATTCTTCGAGGAGCAATTGCACCGCATGCGTGCCGGCAGCA
Source organism: Micropepsaceae bacterium (assembly GCA_036499145.1). Taxonomy (GTDB): domain Bacteria; phylum Pseudomonadota; class Alphaproteobacteria; order Micropepsales; family Micropepsaceae; genus CAIYRG01. The sequence continues at coordinate 7,649 of DASYEG010000001.1, forward strand.
CAGCGCGCGCCTATCTGCAATCGCGCGGGCTCGAAGCGGGCGCCTGGCAGCGTTTTCGCCTCGGCTACGCACCCGACGGAAATTCCAGCCTGCGCGATCATCTGATCGCCAAAGGCGTCGCACTTGCCGACATGATCGAAGCGGGATTGGTGCGGCCGGCAGACGACAATCGGCAGCCACGCGATTTCTTTTATGACCGCGTGATGTTTCCGATTGCCGATGTGCGCGGGCGCATCGTGGCGTTCGGCGGCCGTGGCCTGTCACCCGATGCGAAGCCCAAATACATCAACACCGGCGAGACGCCGCTTTTTTCCAAGGGCCACCTGCTCTACAATTTCAAGCCTGCGCGCGAGGTGGCCCTCAAGGGCGAGCCGCTGATCGTGGCCGAAGGCTATATGGACGTCATCGCGCTCGTCGAGGCGGGCTTCGCCGGCGCGGTGGCTCCGCTCGGCACCGCACTGACCGAGGACCAGCTTGCGCTTCTGTGGAAAATGTCGCCCGAGCCCATCCTGTGCTTCGACGGCGATGAGGCGGGGCTTCGCGCCGCCCGGCGGGCGAGCCTCCTGGCGCTTCCCCATCTGGAGCCCGGCCAATCCTTGCGCTTCGTGTTCCTGCCGCAGGGAGAGGACCCCGACAGCTTCATCCGGAGCCAGGGCGCCGAACCGATGCGCGCGGCACTCGCCAAGGCGCAGGGCTTGGCCGACATGCTGTGGGCGGGCGAAACCGAAGGCCGCGATCTTTCGACGCCCGAACGCCGTGCCGGGCTGGAGGCGGAACTCGAGCGTATCGTCAAGACCATCCGCGATCCGAAAATCGCGGATTACTACCGCCGGGATTTCTCGGAACGCGTCTTCAAGGCCTTCAGGCAGCGCCAATCTTTTTCGGGTAAGTCGGCTTTCTCCGGGAAATCGACTTTTGCCGGCAACCCGCGCAACGGTGAAGGCCGCCGCGGCAATTTCCGCCCGAATTTCGGCCGCCCCGGCACGCCGCCCGCTCAAGACGTCTCCGCCGCCGTCAAGCGCAGCCTGCATGTCGTGAACGCCCTTTCGGCGGCGAAGAACCTGAACGAAAGGCGGCTTCTGGCCCTACTCGTCTGTTCACCCCATTTGATCGACCGCTATTCCGAAGCGCTGGCTTGGCTAGCTTTGGACGACCCCCAACTTGACAGGATCAGACGCGAACTCTTAAACCTCGCAGCCTCGGGCAAAAGCCTTGACAAAGCGGCCGTTGAGAACCAC
>DASYEG010000002.1:0-8913 GCA_036499145.1 Micropepsaceae bacterium
TTGGCCAGCACCGGCTGCTGATAAGACCAGATGCGCGCGCTGCCCGTCGCGGGGTGCAGCAGCACGACCGCTTCACCATTGCCGCCTGTATCCCAATAGGCGAGGCGCGTGCCGGGGAGGGACGCAAGAGCTTCCTTCGCCGGAACCTGCGGTGGAATCGGAATCGCATCCATAGGTTCAGCGTTCACAGGGCGCGAGGGGGCCTGACTCCGGTCAGGGGTTCAGCTTGCGGAAGAAACAGGCGGACGCGCCGGTGTGGCAGGCCGGCCCGACCTGGTCCACTTTCAGAAGCAGCGTATCACCGTCGCAATCGACATAGGCTTCCACGAGAGCTTGCGTGTGGCCGCTGGTTTCACCCTTGCGCCACAGCGATTTCCGCGACCGCGACCAATAGGTGACTTCCTGCGTTTGCAGCGTCAGGCGCAGGGCTTCCGCGTTCATCCAAGCGAGCATCAGGACGTCACCGGATTTCGCGTCCTGGGCGATGGCCGGGACAAGCCCGTTCGCATCGAACACCACGGCGCCGAGAAATCTTTCTAATGTGAGATTTTCCTCGCTCAGGCGCGGACTCCCGAGAAGGATTGGGTGCCGAACATGCCAAGCTTCACCTTGCCGGACATGGAGTCGCCTTCCACGGCGCCGGAAAATTCCAGAGTCAGCGCGACCGGCCGCGTTATCGAGGATTTCCAGCTCACCTCATTGCCATGGATCGTCAGATCATCCACCGGGCGGGCATCGCTCGATCCAGCACTCTGTGTCGCGGTTGGCGTGCCGCCGGAATTCGCGATCACAAGTGTGCTTTCCTGCGCGCCCATAGGCGTATTGACCGATAATTTCCAAGTGCCGTCGACCGCCATGCGGTTCTCCTTTTCGTTTTTCCATTAATCCATAGCACGCTACGCGCTCCGGCGCAGACGTTCGAAACCCGCGGTCAGATCCGCCTTCAAATCCTCGACGTCTTCGAGGCCGATATGAAGCCGCAGCAACGGTCCTTCAAGTGCGGGCGGATAGGATCGCGGAAAATGGCCGTTCACGATCAGGCTTTCGAACCCGCCCCAGGAATAACCCAGACCGAAATGTTCGAGCCCATCCACCATAGCGGCAACAGCCGCATCGGAGGCGGGCTTCAGCACCACACCGAAGAGCCCGCAGCCCCCGGTGAAGTCGCGCTTCCAGAGCGCGTGGCCGGGATCGTCATGCAGGGGCGGATAGATCACGCGCGCCACTTCGGGGCGCGTCTTCAGCCAGGCGGCGATTTCGGTTGCGCTTTCCTGGTGGCGCTTCAGCCTGACGGCCAGCGTGCGCAGCCCGCGCATGGCGAGATAGGCTTCATCGCCCGATGCGCAAAGGCCCAACGTGCCGTGGGCTTCCACCAGCCGGTCCTTATGGGCGCTGTTTGCGGTGATCGCGCCCATCAGGACGTCGGCGTGACCGCTGATATATTTCGTCACCGCCTGAACGGAGAGGTCGACGCCATGGCCGAGCGCATCGAAGCCGAGCGGTGTCGCCCATGTATTGTCGAGGATCACGCTCGCGCCGCGCTCATGGGCGATATGCGCGATGGCCGGCACATCCTGCACGTCGAATGTGAACGAGCCGGGGCTTTCCAGAAACACCGCCTTGGTTTCGGGGCGGAATAGTTGCGCGATGCCAGCGCCGATGCAGGGGTCGAAATAGGTCGTGGCGATGCCGTAGCGCTTTGCAAGCTTCTGACAGAAGATTCGTGTCGGCCCATAGACGGAATCGGTGACCAATAGATGGTCGCCCGCGCCGCACAGGGAAAGGATGGCAAGCGTGCAGGCGGAAAGTCCCGAGGGCGTGAGCACCGTGCGCGCGCCACCTTCCAAGCCGCAAAGTGCCTGTTCCAGCGCGCGCGTCGTGGGCGTGCCGCGCCGCCCGTAAGTATAGGGCTGGGCTTCGGTGCGCATGGTTTCGAGATCGGGAAACAGCACCGTCGACATGCGATAGACGGGCGTGTTCACCGCGCCCGCATGCAGTGCGGGATCGCGTCCGGCCTCGATGATCTTGGTTTCCTTGCGGGTCACGCCGCCTCTTCCTTCAAAATGGATTTCAATGGGCGATGGAACGACCAGACGATGATACCCGAAATGCCGGAGATGATGGCGATCATCAGGAAGAACTCCGCTTTGGGCATGCTGCTCCAATAGGCGCCAAGCCACCCTTGTAGCAATCCGCCGCCGAGAAAATTCGGGATGAAATTCACCGCCATCATGGTGGACAAGATTTGCGGTGGCGCCAGCTTGGAGTAAAGCGAGGTACTGATGGGCGACAGATAAAGCTCGCCGATGGTGACCAGTCCGATAAAAACGGGTAGCCATAGCCAGCTCGCCTTGCCGGTGTCGCCCACATAAGCCGCCACCGACGCCAGTACGAGATAGCCGGCCATCTGGCACAGGCAGCCGAACATGATCTTGTTGAGCGAAGGGGGCTCGGTCCCCTTCGCGGCTTGGCGCGTCCATAGCCCAAGGAGGAAAGGGGTGAAGGCGAAGATCATGAAGGGATTGACCGACTGAAACCACGTCACCGGAATCTCGCCGCGCCAGAAATAGAGGTCGATTCCGCGATTCGTGTTGTCGGCGGTCCAGAGATTGAGCACGTTGCCCTGCTGCTCGTAGCAGGCCCACCACAGCGTAAGTGGGATGCAGAGGAAAATGAGCGCCCAGACGGCGCGCTTGTCCTCTTTCGTCAGCTTCGGTCTTTCGGTGTGCGTCACCCGCTCTTTGGTAAGCTCGTCCTCCGGCAGCGTCGAAAAGCCTATCAGATAGATGGCGAGCGCAAACAGCATGCCCACGCCCGCCGCCGCGAATCCGTAATGCCAGCCGGCTTCTTCACCCAAAGTGCCGCAGACCAGCGGGGCCAGGAACGAGCCGATATTCGTGCCGACATAGAAAATCGAATAGGCGCGGTCGCGGCGATGATCTCCGGCCGCATAGAGCGAGCCGACTTGGCCCGTCGTGTTCGGCTTGAAAATGCCCCCGCCGACGATCAGGAGAAACAACGCGGGGAAAAGCAATCTCTCGGAGGCCATCATGAAATGCCCGCACGCCATCATCACGATGCCGAGCACGACGACGCGCTTTTGTCCCATCACGCGGTCGGCAAGCCAGCCGCCCGGCAGCGGCGTGAAATAGATGAGACCGGTATAAGAGCCATAGATCAGCGAGGACAATGGCTGCACATCGAGCGGACCGGCGAGAGATTCGAAGAAACCCTTGATCGCGCCATAACCCCAGACATTCTCGACATGCCCTGGCAGAAGCAGATATTTGGTCAGATACAGCACCAGGAGCGCGCGCATTCCGTAATAGGAAAAGCGCTCCCACATTTCCGTCTCGAAGAGAACGGCGAGCCCTGCCGGGTGGCCGAGCAATTCGCGCGGCCGGATATGGGTTTGTTCGCGCGCCGCGGCGATGCCGCTCATTGCGCAAGCCTGGCGCGGCGCAGCATCCAGCCATAGAGAAGCACGATCAGCGCGATGAACGCGAGCGTGCCCACGGCATCGGCCGGCGCAAAATCTCCGGCCACGAGGGCCAGCGGTGCATCGCTGTTCAGCCCCACGATCAGTGCCGCCAGCAGCACACCGAACAGACTCTCGCCCACGATCATGCCCGACGCCACCAGCACACCGAGATGCTGCGCGCGCGCCGGGTCCGGTCCCTTGGCGACGCGTCTGTTATACCACCAGCCGATGAGGCTTCCGATCATCACCGGAAGCGTCGCCGACATGGGAAGATAAATCCCCATGCCGACCGCGAGCGGCGGCAGACGCAGCCATTTGCGCTGACCGAGAAACGAGTCGATTGCGACAATGATCGCGCCGATACCCGCACCGATCCCGATCATGTTCCAATCGAGCTTGTGTCCGATCACGCCCAAGGCAAGCGTGGAAATCAGGCTCGCCTGCGGCGCCGGGAGCGGTTTGGCCGTCACCGCCGCCACATTGGCCGCGCCGGCAAAGCCATAGGCTTGCGCGAGCAGATTCAGGATCGAGGGGATCACCAGCGCGCCGGCGATGATGCCGACGATCAGGGCGATCTGCTGCCGCCAAGGCGCCGCACCGACCAATTGTCCGGTTTTCAAATCCTGGAGATTGTCGTTCGATGTAACCGCGACCCCGAAGACAATCGCCGTCGCAAAGAGCGCGAAAGCAACGAGGGCAGGCGCGGTTTCTTGTGTCGGTGGAGCGACCAGCAGAAATATCGTGGCGCAGGTGACGATTGCGAGGATGCCCACACCGGATACAGGACTATTGGAGGAGCCGATGAGCCCCGCCATGTAGCCGCAGATCGCGGCAACGATGAAACCCGCGATCACCACGAAGGGAAGCGCGGAAAGGGTCAGCGGCAGCGCCGCGCCGGCAAGAACCGATTCCCTCGCGAAATTCCACAGCAAGGCCGTGATGACAATCAGACACGCGACGGTGAGACCGATGATGGTGTGCCCCGAAAGATCGCGGTCGCTCTGATCGCCGGACGAAATCGCCGCCGCGCGCGACGCGGCGATGGTGCGCACGAACCCGGAGACCAGCGGATGCGCCAGGCGCGCCAGTGTCCACAACGCGGCCACCGCCATGGCGCCCGCACCGATGAACCGTACTTGCGTACTCCAGACATGCATTACTTGGGTTTCCAGTGCAGCACCGGAATCGGGCTGCAGCGCGGTCAGAATCGGCAAAGCCCCGGCCCAGGCGATCAGGAGCCCGGTCAGCATCGCCAGGCCCACTGAAATCCCGACCAGATGGCCCGCGCCCATCAGCGCAAGCGAAAATGCCAAATCATATCCCGTCGCGCTGTTCGTCCCGAGACGGAAGAAACTTTGCAGTTCGCCTGCCGCGATGCGGGTCGCCGCAAATATCGCAAGACCGGCCGATGCAAGGGAGCCGAGCAGAATCGCGAACAGCCCCTCCCGCGCCGTGCCGGCGTTCGCGCCGCTTTCGTGCAGACCGGAACCGACTTTCAGGACTTCGGCGGCGGCGACACCTTCCGGGTACGGAAGATCCGAATTGGTGACGAGCGCGCGCCGCAAGGGAATCGTGAACAGCACGCCGAGCGTGCCGCCCGACGCACACACCAGAAAAGATTCCCAGAACGGAAATCCGGTCCACCAACCGACAATGACAAGTCCCGGCAACACGAAGATGATGGAAGCCAGCGCGCCGGCGGCCGATGCCACCGTCTGCACGATATTGTTCTCGCGGATGTTCGATCCGGGAAAGACGCTCAGCACCGCCATGGAGATCACCGCCGCGGGAATCGACGATGCAAAGGTCAGGCCCACTTTCAGGCCGAGATAGACATTCGCGGCCGTGAAGACGAGGGTGATGAGCGCGCCCAGAATCAGCGCGCGCAATGTCAGCTCGGCGCCGTGGCGTTGGCTCGACTCGCTTGTGCTCATGCGTTCAGCTTGCCGGAAAATCCGGCGGCACCAGAACCGCCCGTTCGGTACGTGCGTAAACGACGAACCCCGCGCGCTGGTAGGTCACGAGAGCCTTCTTGTGATCGAGGGTGCAGGTGTTGACCAGGAGACGCGTGATCGGTGCCGCCCAGCAGATCTCGATCACCTGATGCAGGAACCAGGGCCCGACGTGGCGTCCGGTGAATTCCGGAATCAATCCGAAATAAGCGATTTGACCGATGCCGGGTTCACGAAAATCAAGCTCCGCCATACCGGCCGGAACGCCGCCAAGATAGAGCGCATAAAGCGCCAGCGATTCATCGGTGAGGTGCGCTTTGATCTTTTGATCGTTCCACAGCCGCCGCTCGACCCAGAAATAGCGCCGCCCGATGGTGTCATACAGATAGCGGTAGAAATGCACCGGCGGATCGTCGCATTTGAGCAGCGCTGTTTTCAGCAGGGGCGCCGGCGGGGATGCCGTCTTCGGCTTCGCCTCCATTCCCAGATAGGTGACGATGGCGGTGAGTTCACGGGGACGGGTGTCTTTGCCGCGCGTCATCGTCTGCCCGTTTCCACCGGGGCATCGTGCGCGGCACCCCATTCCGACCAGGAACCGTCATAAAGCGTCACGGATTTTGCTCCGGCAATCTCGAAAGCGAGAGCAAGGATCGCTGCTGTTATTCCCGAACCGCAACTCGTTGCCACCGGCCGGGCCAAGTCTATGCCGCGTTCCGCGAACAGGCGTTGCAGATCGTCCACATTGCGCATCGTCCCTTCCAAGGTCAGCACCTCCGCGTAATGGAGATTGATCGATCCGGGTATGTGTCCAGGCCGCACACCGGCGCGCGGCGCCGCTTCCTCGCCGCGAAACCGGGAGGGACTTCTTGCGTCCACAATTTGCTCGTCTCGGGTTTGCAGATTGCTTCGCATCGCCGCGAAATCGCGGATCAAATGGTCCTGCCGGCGCGGCGTGAAATGGCCGCGTGCGACAGGCGCCGCAGGGACCGCTTCGACGGGACGGCCTTCGCGGCGCCATTTGGGCAGTCCGCCATCGAGGACGGCCACGTTGCGATGGCCCATGACGCGCATCATCCAAAATGCGCGCGGCGACGAATAGATGCCGGCGCCATCGTAAAAAACCACGATGTCGGAATCGCCGATGCCGAGTTTTCTCATGCTGCTTGCAAACGCGACTGCCGGCGGCAGCATGTGCGGGAGCGTGGAATTTTGATCCGAGATCGCGTCGATATCGAAGAACAATGCCCCAGGAATATGCGCCGCTTTGTATTCGGCGTGGGCATCGCGCCCAGCCTGCGGCAGATACCAGGATGCGTCTGCAATCACCACATGGGGCTGCCACATATTGGCAGCGAGCCATTCTGTCGAGACGAGGGGCGGAATTGCCTTACTCATAAGGCACGCCGGGCAAAGGCGCGGGCGCCGCCAGCCACTCCGGGACAGGAAGGTTTTTGGAGCGCAGGAATTCCGGATTGAACAGCTTGCTCTGATAGCGCGTGCCGTAATCAGCGAGGATCGTGACGATGGTGTGTCCGGGTCCAAGCTGCCGCGCGAGCCGGATCGCTCCGGCGACATTGATGCCGCTTGAGCCGCCAAGACACAGCCCCTCATCCTGCAGCAATTCGAAGATCAGAGGCAGCGCCTCTTCGTCGGGGATCAGGAAGGCATCGTCAATCGGGGCTCCGGCGAGATTGCCGGTGACGCGTCCCTGGCCGATGCCTTCGGTGATGGAGCTGCCTTCGCCTTTGAGTTCGCCGGTCTTGATCCAGGAATAGATCGCGGCACCCAAGGGATCGGCAACCGCCGTCACGATCTTTTTGCTGCGCTGCTTCAGCGCGATGGCGACGCCCGCAACCGTGCCTCCCGTACCGGCGGAACAGACGAACCCATCGACCGTGCCGCCGGTCTGCTGCCAGATTTCCGGGCCGGTGGTTTGGATATGGGCCTCACGATTGGCCACATTGTCGAATTGATTGGCCCAGACCGCACCATTGGGTTCGCTCTTGGCCAATTGCGCGGCAAGGCGTTCGGAGATCTTCACGTAATTGTTGGGATCCTTATAGGGCACGGCAGGCACTTCGATGAGCGTGGCACCCAGCAGCCGCAGCGCGTCCTTTTTTTCCTGGCTCTGCGTGTCGGGGATAACGATCACCGATTTCAAACCCAGCGCATTGCCGACAACGGCGATCCCGATGCCGGTATTGCCGGCAGTGCCTTCGACGACCGTTCCACCGGGTTTAAGCTGGCCCTTCGTCATCGCGTCCCGGATGATGAAAAGCGCGGCCCGGTCCTTCACCGATTGGCCGGGATTCATGAACTCGGCCTTGCCCAGTATCTCGCAACCCGTGATTTCGGATGCATGTTTGAGGCGAATGAGGGGCGTGTCGCCGATTGCCGCGAGGACATCTTTTTTGATTTGGGTTTGGGGCATGAAGCTTCTTTGGAAGAGACCGATGGTGAGAAACGAACCTAAAGAGACCGGACGTGACCTTCAAGAACGCAAGTCTCCGGGCGGAACCGGATCCCGCTTTCACGTGAAGCGATATCCGTTCCAGGTGCGAGAATCGAGGGTTCCCGTGCGTATCGTCCAAACGGCGTTGTCCCTGGTCCCCGGCGGCGTACATTTTTCGAATTCCGCGGCAAAATCGGCCTATCCGGCGATGACTTATCTCACAGTCCAGAGGCTCTATTTTAGGTGGCAGTTTTTTGGAATCGCGATTTTTGGTGCTTTGCTGCTCAATGGTACGGCGGCAGCCATGCTGGCCGGACAGGCTGGTTTTTCCTGGGCACTCGCAGCATGTCTCCTGCTGATCGTCTCCCTGGGAATATTCTTCATCTGGACTTACCCTGTGAAACAGGCCACCGCATCACTGGCTCTCGCCAAGAGATAGACTTGGTCCACCACAGGTGCTGGAACGGTTCGGGAGGCTGGCCTACAGTGCCCTCAAAATTGGTTATTCCGGGGAGGGTGCTATGAAAAATCTGCTGTTCGCGGGTTCGTGTGCCGCATGTTTGGCCCTGGCGGCGGCGGTGTTCGCTCCGGCTGGGGCGCAACAGCAAACCGTGCTTGCTATCCAGGGTGGCACCCTGATCGATGGCAATGGCGGCGCGCCAGTGCCCAATTCGGTTATCGTGATTCAGGCAAACCGCATTACCGCTGTGGGCCGCGCGGGGCAGGTGCAGATACCGGCCGGTGCAACCCTCATCAATGCCGCCGGCAAATGGGTGCTGCCTGGACTGATCGATGCCAAATCCAATTGGAACTGGCCGTATGGCGAGGGCTATCTGCGCTATGGCGTGACCTCGGCGATGGTGACGGGCACGCGCAACGATACCGGGATCGCCGACCGCGACGCGGTCGAGCACGGCGTCTATCCCGCTCCGCGTCTCTACCAGGGGGTCATCAATCTTCAAGGCGGGGGAGCCGAAGGAAAGAAACCGGACAATTACAAACCGGGAAACGGCGCGCGGATCGTCAAG
>DASYEG010000003.1:0-3085 GCA_036499145.1 Micropepsaceae bacterium
CGTGACGCTCGCCTGCCTCGGAATGGCCTGCGTCGGAATCGACAACGTCGCAACCGGCGCGCTGGCCGCATTGGTTGTGCCGGGGAATTTGCCGAACAGCAACATCGCGGGGATCACAACCACGGCGGCGAGGGAAGCGGCCACCCCCAGAACGACCACCGATCTGTGCCCTTTGCGGGCATCGTTCGCGGCAGTGTCGCGAAGAAGATTCAATGACGGAGCATCCAAGGGGGAGACGGGTTTTTCACCCTCAGCCGCGGAGGCTGAATCGAAAGACGCGATGGGCCCGGCGGCAATCTCTTGAATCTCGGGGCTTACGGGCGGCGCATCGGCAGCCTGCTTCCCGTCGCTTGGCAATGCGGCGTCGAACGCCGGAAGGAAATACGGAGCGTCGGCAGCCTCCGCAGCCCGCTCCCGTTGCGGCTCTTTGCTGTCCACCCCGGCAAGCCCCGGCACGGGCACAGGCAATGCAACAGCGGCGGATGTTTCGGAATGCGGCGCCAGCGCCACCACCGGCACCGGCACTTCCGCGATGGGCTGCCGATTGGTCAACGGTGGCGTGCTGGAGGGGGCAGCCAAGTACGCGACATTGGCATTTTCGCGCGGCGGTTCCGCAACGGGGGCGGCCACGGGGGCTTTGATCGCGGCTTCGGGAAACAATTTGACGGACGGTGCGGCAGGAACGGGCGGCTCTGCCGGTTCGGGGCGCGTGATCTGCGAGGCCAGCGCATCGGCGACATGTTGCCGGCTGATTTGCACCGCCCCCGCGGACGCCGCGGAGAAATAGGCAAGCCCGGCGATCGACCAGAGCGAGCGCGGCAGCCCGCGCGATGCATCGACGATCAGGTCCAACGCCGCGGGCGCGAAAAGATCGGTCAATCCCGCATGCGTCGCCCGCTCCACGAGATAGAGTCGCGTATCGGACTGAGACAAGCGCGTCAATTCGACGATGACCGTATCCACCGCGGAACTGAAGCGGCGCACCGAAGACGGAAGGCACAACAAGACTGTCGTTGTCGCGGGACGTTTGGCGCTTCCCAGAAGCAGCGTCTTCAGTGCCAAATCCGTCATCGAATCGGCTTCGTCGATCAGCAGCAGATCGGATCTCTCGCCGGCCGCACCATCCACCAGATCGCCGCGATGGATACGGCGGATGGTGAGGCCCATCTCCGCACACGCACGCGTCACCATATTCGCCAGCAAGGTTTTTCCCGTGCCCGCACTTCCCGACACGACGACGACCGGAGTCTCGAGGCCGATTTGCCGGACGACTTCGCCGAACGTGGTCTGCAACGGACGGCCCATGCGTCCGCCGCCCGCGCCAGGCACGAACGGATTTGATTCAATTTTTAGCTTTTCGACAGCCAGGACTGGCGCGCCCACCGAAGCCTCCCCCAAACTCCCGCGGTTAACTATGATCCGGAATGGCATGATGCATCAAGTAGCGTTGCGCCGTGCCTGGCCAGAATGCGTTGGATGCCCTCCGGGTCAAGCTCCAAACTTACGCTTTCGCGGCCCTGCAGGAACACATCCACCGGCATCTGCCGGGAATGATTGGCCGATTCAGAGATTTACCAAGGCATGCGAAAAAGGCGAAGCCATTCGCAATTACTATTACTGCCACCTGGCGCTGGCCACGTTCGCGCAACGCTTCATGCAACCGATGACGGCCGCGTGTTGGGGGGCTGGGAAGCTGCGCGATAGGCAAACGCGGCACCGCTGTAGATCAGGCCCGACGCGAGAACGAAAACCACCGCGCTGAAGATCTGCCACGGCAAAAGTTTCTCATCCATCGCCTCGCCCGCCTTCTGAAAAAATGCCGATGGACTGAGGCGCATGAAGTCCGGTCCGAGCGCGGCATGCAGGACCACCACCTCGCCTGCCAGCAGCAAAAACAGGATCGGCAATCCGAGCGCCAGGATGATCGCGAGAATGCGCCAGAAATTCCCCTTCGTCAGTTCATGGCTGCGGCGCAAACCGCCCTTGTCTTCGGCAACGACCGCGCCGGGAAGCAAGAATCCAATTCTCAGGATCGTCGCACCCGCATAGATCAAGACGGCCCAGGAAATCACTCCGGCGAGAATGGTCGCAGGCGTTGGCCGTAGCTGCTCGGGCGCATCCAGCGGTGCGCCGGACAGGAAGAACGCCGCCACCGAAATAAGGAACGCCAACGCGAGCAGCGCGCCGGCGCCGAACATATAACGGACATTGGCGCCGAGCATGCGCCACTCGACAGGGCCGGCCGCGAAATAGAGCAGTAGCGCACCGGGCGGCCGCTCCTGTCCCATCGCAACACGGGTGACGGCGACGGCCACCATGGCCGATGCGAAGAGCAGCACGGCCAGGCTCAGCAGCGAAAGCAGAAGATAGATACCGGCCGCCTGTGGATCGCCCGCATCCAGCAGCGCGCGATTCTCCAGCGCATAGAGACGCGCGAAATAGCCCACCGCCGAGGACAGCACAGCCGGAAGCCAGGCGATGCCGACAATGGTGCCGATCTCGGTGAGGAGGAAACGATAGGCGAAAGCGATCGTTGGACCGACCGGTATTTTTTTCATCAGGGTTCCTGGACGCGAAAGCGCGCGATGCTAGGGGGATGAGGGGACGCTGACAATTGCGGGGCGGCCTATTTGCGCGTATCTCCCCCCACTATGGTGAAAACGGGCATGAAGCAAATTCACATCGTCGGCGGGGGCCTTGCGGGCAGCGAGGCCGCCTGGCAGGCGGCCCAAACCGGCGTTTGCGTGGTCTTGCACGAAATGCGCCCGCTGCGCATGACCGAAGCCCATGCGACCAGCGGCCTTGCCGAGCTTGTCTGCTCCAATTCATTCCGCTCCGACGATTGGGAAAACAACGCGGTCGGCCTCCTGCATGAGGAGATGCGGCGGGCGGGCTCGCTCATCATGGGTGCGGCCGATTCGCACAAGCTGCCCGCCGGAGGCGCATTGGCCGTGGACCGCGACGGATTCTCCGCTGCGGTGCAGGCGGCGCTCGAAGCCCACCCCAATGTCACGCTCGCGCGCGGAGAGGTCGCCGGCCCTCCCGCCGATTGGGACAATGTCATCGTCGCCACCGGCCCGCTGAC
>DASYEG010000004.1:0-11951 GCA_036499145.1 Micropepsaceae bacterium
GTCTGCTTCTTATGCGTGTAGTCGACGGTGACAGACTTCGACAGCGTTTCGCGATAGGCGACCTGCGGTGCGCCGACGGTCGCGTCCACCTTGTAGGTGCGCCGCAAAATGTCGACTTTGATCTCGAGGTGAAGCTCGCCCATGCCCTTGAGAATCGTCTGACCGGAATCCAGATCGGTGGAGACGCGGAAAGACGGGTCTTCCTGGGCCAGGCGATTGAGCGCGACACCGAGTTTTTCCTGATCGGCCTTGGTCTTGGGCTCGATGGCGACTTCGATGACCGGATCGGGAAACTCCATGCGCTCCAGGATCACCGGGTGCTGCGGATCGCAGAGCGTTTCGCCGGTCGTCGTGCCCTTGAGTCCGGCAAGGGCCACGATGTCGCCGGCATAAGCCTCTTTGACGTCTTCGCGATTGTTCGCGTGCATCAGGAGCATGCGGCCGACGCGCTCGCGATTGTCCTTGATGGAATTGAGCACCATCGTTCCGGAATTCATCGTGCCGGAATACACCCGCACGAAGGTGAGCGAGCCGACAAAGGGATCGTCCATGATCTTGAAGGCAAGGCCGGCGAACGGCGCCTTGTCGTCCGGCTGCAGAACGATCTTTTCTTCGGAATGCGGCTTCATGCCTTCGACAGGCGGCACATCCAACGGCGAGGGCAGAAAATCGACCACGCCATCGAGGAGCGGCTGAACGCCCTTGTTCTTGAAGGCAGCACCACACAGAACCGGCACGAAACGGAAAGCGCAGGTGCCCTTGCGGATACAGGCCTTGAGCTGATCGACGCTCGGCATGTTTCCTTCGAGATAGGCTTCCAGAAGCTTCTCGTCTTCTTCGACCGCGCTCTCGACCAGCTTGGTGTGCAGCTCCTGCGCCTTTTCGCGCAGGTCTTCGGGGATTTCCATTTCCTCGTAATCGGCCCCGAGGTTTTCTTCCTTCCAGATGAGCGCCTTCATGGCGATCAGATCGATGACGCCCTTGAAACCCTGCTCGGCGCCCACCGGAATCTGAATTACCATCGGGTGGGTGCCGAGGCGGTCGATCATCATTTGCACGCAGCGGTAAAAATCCGCGCCGGTGCGGTCCATCTTGTTGACGAAGCAGATGCGCGGCACGCGATATTTGTCAGCCTGACGCCATACGGTTTCGGATTGCGGCTCGACGCCGGCAACCGCATCGAACACCGCCACCGCGCCGTCGAGCACGCGCATGGAGCGCTCCACCTCGATGGTGAAATCGACATGCCCCGGCGTATCGATGATGTTGATTCGGTGGCCGTTCCAGAAACAGGTCGTGGCGGCCGAGGTGATGGTGATGCCGCGTTCCTGTTCCTGCTCCATGAAATCCATGGTGGCGGCACCGTCATGGACTTCGCCGATCTTATGGGAACGGCCGGTATAATAAAGAATGCGCTCCGTCGTCGTCGTCTTGCCGGCATCTATATGCGCGGCAATGCCGATGTTTCGGTAGTGGTCGAGCGGGGTTTGTCGCGGCATCGGAGGTTCCTAAACGATTACCAGCGGTAGTGCGAGAACGCGCGATTGGCTTCCGCCATCTTGTGCGTGTCTTCGCGCTTTTTGACCGCCGTGCCGCGATTGTTCGCGGCATCCATGATTTCCCCCGAAAGTCTTCCCTGCATGGTCGGCTCGTTGCGGCCGCGCGCGGCCGTGATGATCCACCGGATGGCGAGCGCGCGCGAACGGTCGGTGCGCACTTCAACCGGGACCTGATAGGTGGCGCCACCGACGCGGCGCGACCTGACTTCCAGCGCAGGGCTGACATTCCTCAGCGCTTCGTGAAAGACGCCGAGCGGCTCCTGCTTCGTTTTCTGCTGGATGGTGTCGAAGGCGCCGTAGATGATGCCTTCGGCGACCGATTTCTTGCCCTCATACATAAGAGAGTTCATGAACTTGGCAAGAACCACATCGCCGAACTTGGCGTCCGGGATGACCTCGCGTTTCTCTGCACGGTGGCGGCGTGACATGGAATTTAACCTCTTCGTCTCTTCCTATGGATCCCGGCGCTCGGCTCTGTCTCGGCCGGGGTGACATTCGCTTCGGTGAATGTCACTTTGGCCGTTTCGCTCCGTATACAGAACGGCGCTGCTTGCGGTCCTTGACGCCCTGGGTGTCCAGCACGCCGCGCAGGATGTGATAGCGCACGCCCGGCAAATCCTTGACGCGACCGCCGCGAATCAGCACCACCGAGTGCTCCTGCAGATTGTGCCCCTCGCCCGGGATGTAGCTCACCACTTCGTAGCCGTTGGTGAGTCGCACCTTCGCCACCTTGCGTAGGGCGGAGTTCGGTTTCTTGGGCGTCGTCGTATAGACGCGCGTGCAGACGCCGCGCTTTTGCGGACAATTGGTGAGAGCCGGCACCTTGTTGCGCTTCGGCTTCTCGCCCCTGGGCTTGCGGATCAGCTGATTGACTGTCGGCATCGTTCTCTTTTTCCGTTCCCGGCCATGGCGGCCCATCCCAAACAACAAACGTCCTAAACAACAAACGTCTCAAACAACAACATCCGCGGGACCAACTCCTAAGAGTTGACCCGCAATACGCGGAGGATCCGGGCGCTCATTGCCCCCGGATCGCGCTTGACCCGTGCTCTACACTTTCTTCAGGCAGCGTTTCGTGTGGTTGCCGACGGCCTGCCGCGAAGGTGGGGCTGTATACTTTTAGGAACCCGGGGCGTCAATACCAAAAGGTCCGGGTTCCTAAGGGGTTGCCGCACAAGTGCCCCCACCCTGCGCGTCCGGTCTGCGGACGCCAAAACGCCGCACCGTGCCTTGTCTTCTTGAAAATGATCTTGCGACTAAGTCGCAAGATGCCTATAAGGAGCTTGGGTTTAAAGGGGGCGTTTATGCGCCACCGAC
Organism: Micropepsaceae bacterium; assembly: GCA_036499145.1. Lineage (GTDB taxonomy): Bacteria > Pseudomonadota > Alphaproteobacteria > Micropepsales > Micropepsaceae > CAIYRG01. The sequence goes on from DASYEG010000004.1 coordinate 2,877, forward strand.
CGAGGGGACCAAGTGAGCAGCAAGCCAAAACCGGCGGATACGCAGGGGGGGACCCTTCCCCGAATCGATGCCAGCATGCTTCTCGCCTCGGGCCGTGAAGTCATTCTCGTTCACAAGGACACCGAATACAGGCTGCGATTGACCAGCAACGACAAGCTCATACTGACTAAATAGCCGCGGGTTTTCTCGCTTCCCCGCGGTATGTCCCAGCCAGCCCCGCCGAGGTTCTCCTCGAAAACGGATGCCAGCCAGGTCTCGTGCGAGATCGGCATTTTTTCGGAGAACATCATGGCATCCAGAAGCCGCAAATCAGGCGGAATCCGCAAATCAGGTTTTCGCAAGCGAACGCAGCATCTTCGCGCGCCAGGCGCACTAGCCGCGGCACTGGGTGGCGTGCTTTTGATGCCGGCTTACGCCTTAGCGCAAGCGCCAAACTCGAACACAGCGGACTCGAATACAGCGGGCGCGATCGAGCTGGGCCCCCTGCGCGTCCAGGACCAGAACGCCAACGCGCTCGGCAACGATACCGGCCTCTCCGTCCTGCCCACCACGGTCCAGGACACCCCCCAAGCCATCATCGTCATCCCCCAGCAGCAATTGCGCGAACAGGGCGTCACCTCGCTCGAGCAGGCGTTGCGCAATGTGCCGGGAATCACAGTGTCCATCGGTGAGGGCGGCACGCTGAACGGCGATCAATTCAAGATCCGCGGCTTCGATGCTCAGAACGACGTCTATGTGGACGGCTTGCGCGATTTCGGGGTCTATACCCGCGACAGCTTCGCCTTCCAGGAAGTGCAGGTCCTGAAAGGACCGTCAGGCACCATGTTCGGACGCGGCAGCACCGGCGGCGTCATCAATACCGTCTCCAAGACCCCATTTCTGGGCGATCTCTATAGCGGCGATGCCTATGCCGGAAACGGCGCCTATTACCGTGCGCTGGCCGACGTCAACAAGCAGATCGATTCCACGACGGCGGTGCGCCTCAACCTGATGGCGACGTCCAATCATGTCGTGGACCGCGACCAAGTCTATTCGCACCGTTGGGGCGCGGATGCGTCCGTCGCATTCGGGTTGGGGACCGATACGAAACTGATCCTGAATTATCTGCATCAGGACGATAATCGCATTCCCGATTACGGCATTCCGGTCGCCCAAACACCGGGCGTTCTCGTGATGACCCCGGCGAGCGACAATGGCGTGCCGCGCAATTCCTTCCTGGGCTACGACACCGACCGCGACGAGACCCATGCCGATGTGTTCACCGAACGGCTCTCGCACAAGGCAACGCCCTGGCTGACGCTGACGAGCGATACGCGAGGTGGTTTCTATTCGCGTTATTTCCAATACACGACCGTGGATCGCTGCGATGCCACTGTCGCGACGGCCTTTTGTGCCACCCAGTTGTTCGGCGTCAATCCGCAAGCGGCTTATGGCGGCATCGGCGGCGGCGGACCTTATTCCATGCGGGCGTGGGGCCTTCAAAACGTCTCGACCGCGCGCGCGGATTTCAATGCCGGCATGTTTCGCACAGAACTCATCGCCGGGATCGACGTGTCCTATCAGGACAACAAGAAAAACTTTTATTACTACACGCTGCCGTCCGCCGGTCAGTTCGCGTATGTCCTCGGAAACAACACCGCAAGCCGCGCCAATATCGGCCGCAATCTGTTCGCGCCGGATCCCAACCCGCCACCGAACTACGCGCCCTTCGTTTACAACACCGCCGGACTGAACTGCACGGTCAACCCATGCACATTGAGTAGTCTGGTCACCACGGCGACTCCGACATCGTCCGGGCGCACAGACAGCGATTCTTCCGATCTCGGCGCCTTTCTCACCGATCGTCTTTGGTTCACGGATGAGTTGTCGGTGATCGGGGGCTTGCGTTTCGACCGCTACAATTCCGAATTCAACAATTTCCCGATCAGCGGCACCGCTACGCAGTTGAAATCGGATTCGACCCTCGTCTCGCCGCGCGCGAGTCTCGTTTATGAGCCCGACACGACTAAGACATTCTACTTCACTTGGGGACGCGCGGCGCGTCCCCAAGGCGCCAATGTGGTGGGCGACGCGACAGCCATCGCATTGACCACCAAGGATCTCGAACCCGAGATCACCGACTCCTATGAACTCGGCACGAAATACGGCTTTCTCGACGGACGATTGGCGGTGACCGCATCCTTGTTCCACGAAGAAAAGAACAACGCCACCCAGACCGACCCCGGTACGGGATTCCTGGTGGCCCAATCGGGTGAAAAGCAGAGAGTGCAGGGTTTCGAGCTCGGCCTCACCGGCAAAGTCTTCGACGTTTTGACGTTAAATGCCGGCTGGTCGCATCTCGACAGCAGGACGGAAGACTCCTTCGCCACTTGCGCCACTCTGACGGCCACGAGTACCACCGGCGTCGCCTGCCCGGCGGGCGTGGCAGTGGGGACCACAGTCCCCAATCTCGCCATCATCGGCCGGCAGGTGATCTTCGTGCCCAAGGATGCAGGCTCGTTCTGGGCAAGCTATGACGCGGCGGAGTTCGCGCCGGGTCTCAGCTTCGGTGGCGGTCTCACCTATCAGAGCAAAATGCCGGTTCGCTACAACGTGCTCAGCCCGCTCGGAACGCCGACGCTTGCTAGCATCGCCGAAATTCCCGACACGGTCTCGCTGGATGCGTTCATCGCCTACAAATTCGGCGCCTATCGGGTTTCCATCAACGGCTACAATCTCACCGACCGTCTGAATTACGTACAGGCTTTCGGCAATCGTGGCGTTCCGGCGCCGGGCCGGACGGTCATCCTTTCCGTCGGCTTCACTTATTAAGACGCAACAAAGGCCATGCTGATCCGCATTCCCGATGTGTTGACGCGAGAGGAGGTGGCCGAATGCCGCCGCACTCTCGCGTCGGCGGAATGGGTCGATGGCAAGATCACGGCCGGTGCGCAATCGGCGCAGGCGAAATTCAACCTGCAAGTCCCGGAAGCCGCACCGCAGGCGCGCCAATTGGGTGAGATCATCCTGCGCGCGCTGGGGCCTAATCTCCTGTTCAACGCGGCGGCCCTGCCCTTGCGCGTATTCCCGCCGCTGTTCAACCGCTACGACGAGGGCATGGTTTTCAAACCTCATATCGACAACGCCATCCGCTATGTGACGCACGCCAATATCCGTCTACGGACGGATATTGCCGTGACTCTGTTTCTTTCCGACCCTTCCGAGTACGACGGCGGCGAACTCATTCTCGAAGACACCTATGGCGCGCAAACCGTCAAATTGCCTGCCGGCCACATGGTCCTTTATCCCGCCACAAGCTTGCATCGCGTCACGCCAGTCGAACGCGGTGCCCGCTGGGCCTCCTTCTTCTGGGTCCAGAGCATGGTGAAGGATGACGGCAAGCGGCGCGAATTGTTCGAACTCGACCGCGCCATCATGGAAACCCGCGGGATCCTGGGCGACACCCACCACGCGGTGGTCGCGCTGACAGGGACCTATCACAATCTTTTACGCCGATGGAGCGAACTATGAGTGCCATAGGACGTGGTCAGAATTTGTCGCCGCGCCGGCTGATGTTCTGGCTGCACATCTGGGTGGGTCTTGCCTTCTGCGTGCCTTTCGCGCTTCTCGGCATCACCGGCAGCCTTCTGGTCTATGAACAGCCCATCGACGATGTCTTCTGGCCTCAATCCCAAGCGACCGCTTCGGGTGTCATGCATTCGCCGCAGGCGATCATCGAGGCCGCCGCGAAAGCACGCGCCGGGCTTGCCGCAAACTCACTATCGCTGCCGCAAGAGGCCGGCGATCCGGCCGTCGTGCGTCTTACCGAGCGCGGCGCGGGACGCGGTGGTCCCAGAGGCCCGAACTATCAGGCGCTGATCGATCCGGTTTCCTTGCAGGTGCTGGATCTGCACTTGGGCGCGCGTTCGGCCTTCATGGGTTGGGTGCATGATTTCCACGGCAGCCTCCTGATCGGCGGGCGTGAAGGCCGCTCGGTCATCGGATGGATGGGTGTGGGCATGCTGGCGCTCGGTCTTTCCGGCATCGTGCTGTGGTGGCCGCGCCGCAACCGCTGGCGCGACGCTTATGGCGTCAAGAAAGGCGCGCGCGGCTGGCTGTTCCATCGGCAATTGCACGGGACAACCGGAATCACGGCGTGGCTGCTGTTCATTGTGCTCAGCTTCTCCGGCACGGCCATTGCGTTTCCGCAGACGACTGCATCATTCGTGCGCGTGATCCTGTTCCAGGGCCCGAGCACGGCAGCACCGGCCGCCGGTCCGGGCGCGCCCGCGATACGCGTTGCGCCGGTCGAAGGACAAGAGCGCATCGACGCGGACAAGGCTCTCGCCATCGCGATGGCAGCCGTGCCCGGTTCACATCTGGTGACGATGTTCCTTCCCGTGGGGCGCGAACAGCCATACCGCCTGTTTCTTCTTCCGAATGGCGCAGCCCAGGGTTCGCCTCCCGTCGCCGTATTCGTCGATCCCTATCGCGCGCAAACCATCAGCGTGCGCAATCCCTGGGCCGGCGATCTCGGCGATTCGGTGATAACGTGGCAGCGTCCCTTGCACACCGGGCGCGGCACGAATGCGGTTTACCGCGCGTCGATCTTCCTGGTGGGGTTGCTGCCGGCCCTTTTCGCGATAACCGGTGCCGGCATGTGGTGGACGAAACGCCGTGCGCGCGCGCGTAGCGCGGCAGACAGCGATGCCATCCTCCAGGGGGTGGCGGCGGAATGAACGTGTACACCCCCGGCGCTGCCTATCCTCTGACCGAGCAGTGGCGCGAGACGCCGCACGCGCTGGCGGATTTTGCACGGCCCGAAACCGCCCCTCGCAACCGCGCAAAATCGCGCTTCGGCGGCATCGGCGGTGTTTTGGCGATCCACGGTCTGGTGCTTGCGGCCTATGTCTTCGCAGGACCGGCCTTCGTTCGTATCCAGACGCAGCATATGCTGACGGTGGTCAACGTGTTTGCGGAACCACCCAAACCGGACCCCCCGCCGCTTTTGCCGAAACTGGCGCCGCCGGTTGTCTATGTGCCGGTTCCGATCGTGCCGGAAATCCAGCTCGCGGTTCCCCCGCCCCCGCGCGAAACGATCACCATTCCGCCCGCGCCGGCGAAGGCTTCGCCTCCTGATGCGCCCTTTGTGCCCGCCGGACCGCCGCCGCCAAAGCCCACATTGTCGGCGACCAGCCAGGCTGCCTTCGCGGCGCGTCTGTTCGCCCATCTCAACCGCTTCAAGCGTTATCCGGAAGGCGCCAAGCTGCGTCATCAGGAAGGCATCGTCTCGTTGCGCTTCACGATGGACCGCAATGGCCGCGTTCTATCCTTCGACATCGCCAAGAGTTCCGGTTCCGCCGCGCTGGATGCCGAAGCGCGCGAGCTTATCCAGCGTGCACAGCCTTTGCCCGCCTTGCCGCCCGAATTCGGCCGCGAAACGCTCGATCTCATCGTGCCAGTGGAATTTTCCCTGCACTGAGAAACTTGCCGGTGTGCGGTTGAGGAGCGTCCCCCGGCATACGATATAACGGGGTGCGGGTTTCGGATTTTCATGATGGCGAATAAATGGGCCCTGAGCCGCGGGCGCACTGACAAACGCGAGGCAGGCCTGGGCTGGCGCGACCAGATGCGGGTGTTGCGGCGCGTCGCTCCGTTGCTTTGGCCAAAGGGCGAACCTGCATTGCGTCTGCGGGTGGCAGCCGCGCTGTCGCTCATCTTCGTTGGCAAGCTCGTGAATGTTGCGCTGCCCATCGTCTACAAATGGGTGATCGATGCGATCTCCATGGGGCCGCGAGCGGCCCTGACAGTCCCCGTTGCGCTTATCGTAGGCTATGGCGTGGTACGGATTGCATCGGCGGCCACCACCGAGCTGCGCGATATGATCTTCGCCAAGGTGCAGGAACGCGCGCTCCGGCTGGTGTCGGTGAGCGTGCTGGAACATCTGCTCAATCTTTCCCTGCGCTTCCATCTCGACCGGCAGACCGGCGGGCTGTCGCGTTCCATCGAACGCGGCACGGAGAGCATCGAATCGCTGCTCACTTATCTTCTCTTCAGTATCGCGCCGATCTTCCTGGAACTGGTGCTCGTCACCGGCGTGCTCTGGCATTTTTTCAATTTCGAGCTCGCCGCATCGATATTCGCGGTGGTGATTTTCTACGCCGCCTATACGGCCGGTTCCACCCAATGGCGCATGCGGCACCGGCGCGAAATGAACACGCAGGACCGCGAGGCCAATGCGCGGGCGATCGACACGCTGCTGAATTTCGAGACCGTCAAATATTTCGGCAATGAGCGCCACGAACTCGACCGCTTCGACGAGGCCAAACAGGATTACGTGGTGGCAGCTATCGCCAATCAGCGTTCCCTGTCGCTGTTGAACATCGGCCAGTCCTCGATTCTTTCGGTGGGCGTGATCCTCGTCATGCTCCTGGCCGGTTACGGCGTCGTCGCCGGGCGGATGACCATCGGCGATTTCGTGATGGTGAACGCTTATCTGCTGCAGCTTTATCAACCGCTCAACATGCTCTCCTGGGTATGGCGCATCCTGCGTCAGGCCTTCACGGACATCGAGCAGATGTATGCTTTGCTGGCGGAAAACTCGGAGGTACGGGATCGGCCGGATGCTCCCCGCTTGCGCCCCGGATCCGGCCGCGTCGTCTTCGACAATGTGAGCTTTTCCTATGATCCGCGCCGTCCCATCCTGGACGATGTCAGTTTCGAGGTGCCCGGCGGGCGCACCGTCGCCATCGTCGGGCCAACCGGCGGCGGCAAGTCGACCATCGCGCGGCTGTTGTTCCGCTTCTACGATCCGCAGGAAGGTGCGATCCGGATCGACAATCAGGACTTGCGTGAGATAACCCAGGAATCGCTCCGCGCGGCCATCGGCGTGGTGCCGCAGGACACCGTGCTTTTCAACGACAGCATCTATTACAACATCGCCTATGGCCGGCCCGATGCGTCGCCCGAAGATGTGGCGGAGGCCGCCCGCCGCGCGCAACTGAAAAACTTCATCGACAAGCTTCCCGACGGCTTTGCCACGCGGGTTGGCGAGCGAGGATTGAAGCTTTCCGGTGGCGAAAAGCAGCGCGTGGCGATTGCGCGCGTGCTCCTGAAGAATCCCGAAATCCTGATCTTCGACGAAGCCACCAGTTCGCTCGATTCACGAACCGAAGCGGAAATCCAGACGAATCTTCGCCAAGTCTCGGCCCACCATACGACACTCATCATCGCCCATCGCCTGTCCACGGTCATCGATGCCGACCAGATCCTCGTACTCGACGATGGCGGCATCATCGAACGCGGCACGCATGACGAATTGATCGCGCGCGGCGGGACCTATGCGGCCATGTGGGATCGTCAGCAGCGTGCCGCCGAACGCCTGGCCGACGTGGCGGAGTGACCACAAAAAAGGGCCGCGTTTTGCGCGGCCCTTTTCTTTGCTTCAAGACGTTGGCGTTACTCCGCTGCGGTTTGTTCCGGAGCAGGCCCTTCGATCGCCAAGGGCGGTGCAGCTGCGGCACGTTCAGCCTGGATCGCCTTGTCGCGCTCCGCCGCGATGCGCCGGATGCGCGCGATGGCGCCGCCCGTGCCCGCCGGGATGAGCCGGCCGACAATGACGTTTTCCTTGAGGCCTTCGAGCGTATCCACCTTGCCGTTGACGGCGGCGTCGGTGAGCACGCGCGTGGTCTCCTGGAAGGAGGCGGCCGAGAACACCGAGCGCGTCTGCAACGACGCCTTGGTGATACCGAGCAGAATCGGACGTCCCCTGGCGGGACGGCCGTTCATCTCCAGCGCCTTCTTGTTGGCGTCCTCCAATTCGTCCAGATCGACCTGCTCGCCCGGCAGCAGTGTGGTTTCGCCGCCATCCTCGATTTCGGTCTTCTGCAGCATCTGACGGACGATCACTTCGATGTGCTTGTCGTTGATCTTCACGCCTTGCAGACGATAGACCTCCTGGATCTCGTTGATGAGGTAGACCGCCAGTTCCTCCACGCCCTTGATGCGCAGGATGTCATGCGGGCTCGGATGGCCTTCGATGATGAAGTCGCCCTTCTCCACATAATCGCCTTCGCGCACACTGACGTGCTTGGCCTTGGGCAGCAGATATTCCACCGCCTCCTGCTTGTCGTTCTTGGGCTTCAGGATCACGCGGCGCTTGTTCTTGTAGTCCTTGCCGAACTCGATGTAGCCATCGGTTTCCGCCAGCACCGCGCAATCTTTCGGCTTGCGCGCTTCGAACAATTCGGCCACGCGCGGCAGACCGCCGGTGATGTCGCGGGTCTTCGCACCTTCGGTCGGGATACGTGCGAGCACGTCGCCTGCCTTCACTTCGGAACCGTCTTCCACCGACAGGATGGCGTCGACCGACAGAGCATAATGCGCCTCACCCGTCGCGGTGGCCACGGGCTTTCCCTTCTTGTCGACGATCGAAATGGCGGGCCGCAAATCCGAACTCTTGGACGAACCCGCGCGCCAGTCGATGATCTTCTTCTGGCTTACGCCCGTGGTTTCGTCCGCCACCTCGGTCAGCGTCAAGCCTTCGGAGATGTCGTCATAACGCACGATGCCGTCGACTTCGGTCAGAATCGGCAGTGAGTTCGGATTCCATTCCGCGATACGCTCGCCGCGCTTGATGTTCTGACCCTCGTCCACCATCAGGCGCGCGCCGTAAGTGATCCGGTGCGTTGCCCGTTCATTGCCGCGCTGATCGACGATCGCAACCTGCATGTTGCGGCCCATGGCCACGAGCTGGCCCTGGCTGTTTCGCACCACGTTGCGGTTGACGATCTTCGCCTTGCCGTCATGGGAGGCTTCGATCTTCGACTGTGCGGCAACCTGCGCCGCACCGCCGATATGGAAGGTACGCATGGTAAGCTGAGTGCCGGGTTCGCCAATCGACTGCGCCGCGATAACGCCGACGGCTTCGCCGATATTGACCGACGTGCCGCGCGCCAGATCGCGCCCATAGCATTTGCCGCAGACGCCCTCGGGAAGCTCGCAGGTCAGGACGGAGCGCACGCGCACCTTCTGAACATGCGATGTCTCGATCTTCTCCGCGGTGTCTTCGGTGATCTCACGCCCGCGCTTGACGAT
>DASYEG010000005.1:0-15579 GCA_036499145.1 Micropepsaceae bacterium
CGGGCGAGGTGCGCGTGCTGTTCGAGATAGAACCCACCGCTGTCAGCGGCAATAAATAGGCGTGAAAGACCTCAGAATTTACGGGCATCATAGGCCCAATGCAGCAGCGCCTGACGCTGGCGCGGCCGGCAGAAGCAATCGCCCGGCTCGCAGTGTTTTTCGATCTGCCGGATGTGACGGCGCATCGCCTTCCAGCGTCCGATCTGCCGCGCATCGTCCTCCATGCGCCGTCCCATGTAATAGCGGCAATACCATTGAAACCAGCCGCGCGGATCGTCGGGATGAATCCAACCCTTGCGCCGCCACTCCGATAGGGGCTGGCTCGCATCGACTCCGAAGAAATTCAGCGCAGGATCACGTCGTGAAGGCGAAAGTTTCGCGCGGACAAACCAGAGGGGCGGAAATTCCTTGACGCAATCGGTCAGGTATTTGCCGCCGAAAACGCCGAGCCGAAGCATCTGCTTCGGCGTGAGGCCGGGGCGAAATGCGGGATCGAACGATCTGCCTTCCGGAGCAACGCGCTCATAGCGATAATTGCGCTGCATCCTGTCGTTGACGATGATTGTTTTGGCCTTCACGCCGAGGGCCGGCGTCTTATTTCGCCGCCAGTTTGTCCAGCGTCTCGATCACCAGCGTGGTGGGCGGACGCTTGGTATAGGTGTCTTCGTAGAGCTTCGCCTTGATGATTGCGTTCTTGTCCAGAATGAAGATGATCGGACGCGGCACGCCATAGGCGAAATTGCCGGGCGGATATTGCGGATCGCGCAATTTGTAACGATCGATCACTTCGGATTTCGGATCGGAAAGCAGCGTATAGGCGATCTTCCGCCGGTCGATGAAGGTCTTGAGCACATCGGGTTGGTCATAGGAGATGCCGGCGAGTTTGTAGCCACGCTTTTCCATGGCCGCGACACCGGTGTTCAAATCCATCATCTGCGCCTGGCAGAACGGGCACCAGCCCGCGGAGCGGAAGAAGAACAGCACCAGGCCCTTTTCGCCCATCAGCGAATTCATGGTGCGCGGCGTTCCGGTCTGATCGGGCGGTGCGCCGATGTCCGGGGCCTTGGCGTTCACCGGCGGACCCAGATCGAAGTCCGGATTGGCGCCCGCGAGCGGGGCGTTCACAAGCAGCAGCCCCAGGACGAACGCCGCAAAACCAAAAGCGCGGTTTGCCATGAGCCAATCTCCGATCATCGGCGCGACGCTACTCCCAAGCGCCCGATTGCGGCAAGCAAGCGCGGGCGCGGCGGCGGCCGATTTTCTTATGGTAATTCGGAACCGGGTGCCTTCATGGCCCAGATGGCGCCAATAAAGACACCCTTTGCGCGCGGCAGCAGCCACAGGATCATCGCGAGCGACAAACCGCAGAACAGCGCAATACTCGCCGCGACGGGCATGGGAGCATAGATTTCCATGGTCAATGCGAGACCGACCACGATATGTCCGACAATAAGGATGGTGAGCCAGGCCGGCCCGTCATCGGCACGGATGTGCTTGAACACTTCGCTGCAATGCGCGCAGGCATCGACCGGCTTGAGATAGGCTCGAAAAAGCGGCGAACATCCGCAATTCGGGCAGCAGGCCCGCACGCCGCGCCCCATTGCCGACCAAACCTGTCTGTTCGTGTCCTTCGCCATGCCCGGTTCCTTCCAGAGCAACTCGATGCGATGTGGGGCAGTTTAGCAACCAAACAATAGCCAAATGCTTAGCATTTTGCCGCAGAGGGGGCGTTGGATTGCCGCACCGCGCTCTTGGCTCGTTCGACTTTTGGGCCCATTCAACTTTTAGGCCCCTTCAGCTTTTGGATGGCGGCTGAACGCCGAGACCGCGCATGAAATTGTTCTTGATGATCACCGGTTCTCGCGGCGTCTGTTTGACCGGCGACTGCCCGTCGATACGCGCGCCGATGAACCAAGGACCGTCTTCGCTGAGCGTGCGCAAGCTCAGCCGGTCGAATTCGTCCTCATCGTTCGCCCAAGCGCTCTGGACGATTCCGGCGGCGCGCGCGATCTCCACCAGATCGGCGCGGCCCGCCGTCGCGGTCGGCTGCGCGCCGGTGATCTGATACATCGCATTGTCCCAGACGATGATGGTGAGATTGCGGGGACTGAGGTTGGCAATGGTCGCCAATGCGCCGAGCTGCATCAGCAGCGAGCCATCGCCTTCGAGCGCAAAGACGCGCCGTTGCGGCTGGGCCAGCGCCACGCCCAATGCGATGGGCGTGGCGAGGCCCATGCTTCCCAGCATGTAGAAATTCTGCGGCCGGTGGCCGGCGTGCCAGAGATCGAAATTGGAATTGCCGATTCCCCCGATCACCGCTTCGTCATGTTTCAATTTCGACACCAGCCGCGCGGTGAGATCGAAGCGGTTCATCGGCCTGGTGTTGCGTCCGTTCGGGGCCATGTCTTTCACCGTTTCGCGGTCAGGAGCGGCGAAAGGATCAGGGCCGCCGGCGCCTGGGTGAGAAACGCCTGGCGTATCGTGCGGTCGACGATGAAATGGGTGTCCTCAAGCCGCGTGACGCTGTGATGCTCGATGCCCAGCGTTTCCAGAATGGGACGCATGGTGCGGCAGACGATGGCCTGCCCGATCTGGAAATCGCCCAGCGTGCCGCGCTCCGAGACCATCATCAGCGCGGGGATCTGCGCCGCGATGCAAAGTGACGCCAACACATTGGCGAGCGTCGCAAAGCCGCTTGTCTGCATCAGCACGATGCCGCGCGATCCCGCCATGGCGAGTCCCGAAACGATGCCGACGGCTTCTTCCTCGCGCGCCGCGGTGAAGGCGGTGAAATAATCATCGGCGTGGACGGCCTCGATCAGTGGACGCAGCACATTGTCGGGAACATAGACAACGAAACGCACCGCATTGTCCTTGAGCGCGCGGATGACCGCCTCATGCCAATGGGCATCGATAGGTGCGGGGGAAGGCATGGGCGAAAGCGACATCAATGGGCTCCGGATCGGATTCTCACATATCGCCCGATGCCTCGAACAGGCGCAATTTGACTTGAGGGACGAAATTCTCAAGGATTTTTCAAAAGCCGGCGATCGGGCCAGCAAAAAGGGACGGCAATGGCGATGCGAAATTATGAGCGGCTTTATATCGGGGGAGAGTGGGTGGCGCCGCATTCCGGGCGCGCCATCGCATCCATCGACCCTTCGACCGAGGAGGTCTGGGCCGAGATCGCCGAAGCCGACGAGACCGATGTGGACCGCGCGGTTGCGGCGGCGCGCGCGGCCATGGCCGGTCCGTGGAGGACGAAAATCACCGCGAGCCAGCGCGGCGCGCTTCTCCACAAACTCGCGGAACTCGTTCGCCGTGACGCCATCCGGCTGGCGGAGCTTGAAAGCCGTGACAATGGCAAGCCTTTGCGCGACACGGTGGGAGAGGTTCAGCGTGCCGTCGATTGGCTGGTGTTCTTTGCCGGTGCCGCCGACAAGATCGCGGGTGAACAGATTCCATTCAAACCGGGCGCGCTCGCCTATACGCGCCGCGAGCCCGTGGGCGTGATCGGCGCCATCCTGCCGTGGAATTCGCCGATCCTGCTCTATTCGTGGAAGATCGGCCCCGCTCTGGCGGTCGGCAACGCGCTCGTCGTGAAGCCCGCCGAACAGACTCCGGTGACGGCGCTGGAGATCGCCAAACTGGTCGAGGAGGCTGGTTTCCCGGCCGGCGTGTTCAATGTGGTTCCGGGTTTCGGCGCTACGGCGGGCGCGGCGCTTTCCAGCCATCGCGGCGTGAACAAAATCTCGTTCACCGGCAGCCATGCGACCGCGCGCAAGATCATGGCGTTGGCCTCGGCCAATCTGAAACGCTGCACTTTCGAGTGCGGCGGCAAGTCGCCCCATATCGTCTTCGCCGACGCCGATGTGGAGCGCGCCCTCGTCGTGGCGACACAATCGGCCTTCCGCTCCACCGGACAATCCTGTTCGCTCGGGTCTCGCGTTTTCGTGCAGCGGCCGCTGTATGAATCCTTCCTCGGACGGCTCGCCGAGCGCGCGGCCCGTATCCGCATCGGCATGCCGCTCGACCGCGCGACCCATATTGGGCCGCAGACTTCCGCCGATCAGCTTGCGAAGACGCAGAATTACATCGCCATCGGCAAACAGGAAGGCGCGCGTCTCGTCACCGGCGGCGGACGGCCCAAAGGATTTCCGCGCGGCTATTTCGTCGAGCCCACGATCTTTGCCGATGTCGACAATCGCTCGCGCCTCGCGCAGGAAGAGATTTTTGGCCCCGTCATCGCGGTCATGCCATTCGATACGGAAGAGGAGGTCGTCCGCCTCGCCAACGACGTGGAATATGGGCTGGTCGCGGGCCTGTGGACGTCCGATGTCGGGCGCGCCCACCGCGTGGCCTCGGTGATCGAAGCGGGGCTCGTCACGGTCAACACCTTTCGCACCACCCACCCGATGCTGCCCTATGGCGGATTCAAGCTGAGTGGATTGGGCCGCGAGAACGGGATGGAGGCGCTCCATCATTTCACCGAAGTGAAAACAGTCGTGGTGGATTTCGACGCCGCTCCGCCGGCCGATCCGTTCGCCGATTAACCCAGCGTGACGCTCACTTTGTGCGTTGCGCCATCGTCCTTGAGCGGGATGCGGGCATCGGGACCCCCGAGATCCACGCCGTCGAGCACGACATGGGTCACGCCGCGCCCCGCGCTATAGCGGTTCTGTACCGTGATTTCATACATCGTGCGGCCGTGGCGATAGCGGATTTCAAAGCCCGGCCAAGCGCGCGGAATGCAGGGATTGAGAATGAGCGTTTCGCCATCCTTCTGGAATCCCAGCAGACTTTCCAGGGCGACGCGATACATCCAAGCCGCCGAACCGGTGTACCAGGTCCAGCCGCCGCGCCCGGTGTGCGGGGCTGCGCCATAGACATCGGCGCATATGACATAAGGCTCGACCTTGTAGCGATGGATCGCGGCACTGTTGCCCGCGTGCTGAATGGGATTGAGCAAGGTCAGCAATTCATGTGTCCTGTCGCCGTCGCCCAATGTGGCATAGGCGAGCGCCGACCATAATGCGGCGTGGGTGTACTGGCCGCCATTCTCGCGAATGCCGGCCGGGTAACCCTTGATGTAGCCCGGATCGGGCACCGCATGCTCAAAGGGCGGGGTGAACAGAAGGACCAGTCCTTCATCGCGCCTCACGAGATATTTTTCCACCGCCGCCATCGCGCGCGCGGCGCGCGCCGGCTCGGCCGCGCCGGACAGGACACTCCACGATTGCGCGATCGAATCGATGCGACACTCCGTATTGGCGACCGAACCGAGCGGCGTCCCGTCGTCGAAATAGGCGCGGCGATACCAATCGCCGTCCCAGGCCTTTTCGAGGGCCGTCTTCAACTTTTCAGCATGACCGCGCCAGCGCGCAGCGCGTGAAGGATCGCGGATGTCGGCGAGGCGCGAAAACTCCGTCAGCGTCGCGTAGAGAAACCATCCCAGCCAGACACTTTCGCCTTTTCCATCCTCACCGACGCGATTCATGCCGTCATTCCAGTCGCCCGTGCCCATCAACGGCAGGCCGTGCCCGCCAACGGAAAGAGCGCTGTCCAAGGCCACCGCACAATGCGCAAAAAGACGTCCACGATCCTTTGCAACGCTCGGCTGGAAGAACGCATCGTGCTGGCCGTCCTGCAAAGGCGGGCCGTCCAGGAACGGCACCTGTTCGTCGAGTACGCCGAGATCGCCGGTGACCCTGACATAATGCGCCGTCACATAGGCGAGCCAGACCCGGTCGTCCGACACGCGCGTGCGCACGCCGCGTCCGGTTTCGGCCAGCCACCAATGCTGCACGTCGCCTTGCGGGAATTGACGCCCAGCGGCGCGAAGCAAATGGGCGCGCGCGATACCGGGTTTGGCGATTGCGAGCGCCATACTGTCCTGCAACTGATCGCGAAAGCCGTAGGCGCCGCTCGATTGATAGAACCCCGAACGGGACCACACCCGGCAGGCCAGGGCCTGATAGAGCGCCCAGCGATTGATGATGATGTCCAACGCGCGATCCGGGGTCTTTACCTGCACGCTTGAGAGCGCCTCGTCCCAGAACTCCGTAGCCTCGGCCAGGACCGCGTTGAGGTCGGCGGTGCGGTATTTGGTGATGAGTCTCTGTGCCTCAGCCGTGCTCGCCGCCTCGCCCAGCAGGAACACGACCTCGATGGAACTGCCCGCTTTCAGGCGCAAACTCGTCTGCAGCGCGCCGCAAGGATCGAACCCGGCTCCCGTCCGGCTCGACAGGGCCGTTCCCCGCAACAGCGCGATGGGACGTCGCAGGGTCCTGTTACGGCCCAGAAATTCCGTGCGGTCGCCGGTCCAGCTGCTCTGCCGTCCGTCAAGATCGGTGAACGCGACGCGCGTCCCGTAATCGTTGCTTAGCGGGTTGCGCGCGAACATCGCGCCGGTTTCCGGATCGATCTCGGTGACGATGTAAGGCGCCGTCGCGGCTCGGGTCGGGCCGAGCACCCATTCGACATAGGACGTGACCGAGATGTTGCGCACCTGCCGCGAATTGTTGGTGATTTTCAGGCGTGAAATCTTCACCGGATCGTTCAGCGGCACATATTGCACCAAGTCGAGCGCGAGGCCGTGCAGGTCCACTTCGAACCGGCTGTAACCCTGACCGTGCCGCACGAGATAGGATGCCCCTTCTTCGCGGATCGGAAGCGCGGTCGGCGTCCACAACTCACCGCTGTCCTCGTCGCGCAGAAAAATCGTCTCACCCGGAGGGTCCCCGACCGGATCGTTCGACCATGGCGTCAAGCGATTTTGCTGGCTGTTCACGGACCAGGTGAATCCAGACCCGTCGGTGGAAACCTGGAAGCCGAAATTCTCATTTGAAATCACGTTGATCCAGGGTGCGGGCGTCGATTGTCCGCGCTCCAGAACGGTGACGTATTCCCGCCCCTCGGCGGCGAAACCGCCCATGCCATTGAAGAACTCCATCGCCGGACGGCGGCGTGTCGAATCCGGCGCCGGCAGACTCGCCGAAGGCCGCCGCGGGAGGGCAATGACCGGCGGCCTCGGTTCTTCGATGCGGGAGAGCTGCTCCGCGAGCGTGCCCCGCCGGCTAAGCACCATCATGCGCGCCACCGTATGCAAAAGCGCGGCGATGTCCTGGGGAACGAGATCGGAGCGCAGGACGAACACGTCGCCGCGCACGTCGTCCGGGCCTTTGGGGCGCGACTGCATGGGCCGCACGAGGTGTTCGATGGTCTCCTGCAAGGTCTGGAGATAGGACGTGGCGCGCTCGTTCAGGATGACGATATCCACCGACAGCCGCTTTATCCGCCAATATTCGAAAGCGCGAATCAGCTGTTTGACGAGGTCGATGTCGTCATCGCGGTCGATCCGTACAAGGACGATAGGCAGGTCGCCCGAAATGCCGTAAGCCCAAAGCGCGGAGATATTTCGCCCGCCGCGTTTCAGCGCCTCCGAGGCGGGGCGCAAGGCCGGGTCGGAGTAGATCACGCGATTGGCGAGGCGCTGGAACAGATGGGCTTCCGCCGGGTCGATGCCGAGGTAGTGGAACTGCCCCTGGACCTGCGTCCAGGACATGGTGCCGACGCGATCGAACGCCGTCGGGTCGCGATGTTTGTCCGCCAGATCGAGGGCTTCCTGCCGCGAGGGCGCGACCACGGTCCAGAACGACAGACGCACTGTCTCCCCCCGGGGAACCCGCACCCGGCAGCGCAGGCTGAAGATCGGGTCGAGCACGCACCCGACGGTATTGGAAAGCGGCCAGCCCTCCATCACGCATTGCGGGTTGCGGATGCGCTGACCACGCCCGAGGAATCGCGCGCGGTCCGTTTCAAACTGAAGGCCGCTATCGGCATCGCCTTCGATCACTACGAGGTGGGCTGCCCAAACTTCGGCTTGGTCCGGCGATCTGCGCCGCCGTGTCGCCAGCAGCGTGCCCGCGCCGGCAACATATTCGGTTTCGACGAACAATTTTGAAAAGGCGGGATGCGTGGCGTCGTCCCCATAAGGAGCCAGCACCAATTCGGCGTAGGAGGTCAATTCGATCTCGCGCGTGCGCGTTCCAAGATTGGTGATCGAGACGCGGCGGACCTCGCCGTCGTTTTCGGGCGACACTGCGACTTCGAGCATGGTCTTGACGGTGCCGTCCTGCCGTACGAATTCCGCGCGGTCTTCAAAAAACGAGACTTCGTAAAAGTCCGGTTCCATGCCCGTTGGCTGATACCCCGCCGACCAGGTTTCGCCGCTGCGCGTATCGCGCAGAAAAATATAGCTGCCCCAATCGTCACAGGTGACGTCCTCCCGCCAGCGCGTGACGTCGATATTGCGCCAGCGGCTGTAGCCGGAACCTGCGCCCGTCACCATCACCGCGTAGGTCCCATTCGACAGCAGATGCGTTCTGGGAATGTGCGAGTGCGGCGAGTTGAACTGACGCTTCATCTCGGGAGCGATCTGCTGGACCATCGCCGATGAACGAATTTTTTGCGCCGGCGGGCGGGCCACCGCGACGTCGCGCGGCATTCTTTCCTGCAGGAGAAGCTCGGTTGCCTGGATCGACGGGTCGGCGTGAAACCGGTCGCGCATTTCCGCGCCCAGGAGCGCATCGGCGATGGCGACGATGCTCATGGCCTGATGATGCGCCATATAGGCGCGCACGATCCCCACCTTCGCACCTTTGGGCAGGCGCGTGGCGGTATAATCCAGCGCATCGTACCAGCCATAATCGCCAAGGCCGCCTTCGTCCGTCAGGCGGCGGAAATTCTCCGCCGCGGCGGCGGGATCGATCATCGCGGCCAGCGCGGTGGCATAGGGCGCGATCACGACGTTCTCGCTCAGACCGCGCTTGTATCCAAGGTCCGGCACGCCGAAACCCGCATATTGGTACGTGCCTTCGATGTCGCGCGCATTGAACAGGGATTCGGAGACGCCCCACGGAACGCCGAGCTGCCGCCCATATTCGATCTGCCTACGAACGACAATCCGGTTGGTCTGATCCAGGATGCTGCCCGCGGGCGCGCGCATCACAAGCGATGGCATCAGATATTCGAACATCGAGCCCGACCACGAGATCAGCGCCGCACCGTGGCCAACAGGAGTGAGGGTGCGGCCGAGCCGGAACCAATGTTTCGGCGGCGCATCCTCGCGGGCGATTGCGATGAAGCTTGCCAGACGCGCCTCGGAGGCGAGCAGATCGTAACAGCTCGGATCGAGAGCGGCCTCGTCCACCCGGTAGCCGATGGAAAAAAGCTGGCGCGTCGAATCATAGAGAAAATCGAACCGCATCGCGGTGTACATCCCGCTCGCCGTGTCCGCGAGGACGTTCAGCCGCGCCGCGAGGCCGAGTTTCGCGGGGTTGGCCAGAGCGGGGTTGGCCAGAGCGGGGTTGGCCAGAGCGGGGCTCAGAGGATCGCTGTCGCTGGATGGGGAATCGGTGGGGCTCGCGGTTTCTGTTTGGGACGCGCGCACCAAGGTCTGGGTGTCCCCATTGCCTGTTGCCGCCGTCACAGGAACCGGGCTGAGCGTCCGAAGCCCCAAGACCTCTGCAAGATCATGATTCGCAGGATGCGAGGCTTCGGCTTGGAATGCTTCCAGATCGCGGGCATGGCTGCGCAATGTCGCGCTCATCGCTTCCACCCAGACGAGCGTCTCATCGGCCTCGGCTGCCCGCGCCTCATCGGCGAGGCTTTGCGCGACCGCGGCCGCCGCGTCGGACAATTCCACCAGCTCCGCCAGAAGCGGGTCCAGCCCTTTTCGCGACGCGGCCTCCAACAGGGCGCTGATGGAATCCAGAGCCGCACCCAGCCGCTTCATGTTGGCGGCGGGCGCGCGAAGACGGCGCGTCAGCGCGTCGAGGGCTTCGCAGGCAAGATCGAAGCAATCCCGCACGCCTGCCAGGCGCAGTGCGGGTTTCAACGGAAACCTCGCCATTTCGCGGCAACCCTGCGCGACCACGACAAGATGACCTGCCAGATTTCCGCTATCGACAGTCGACACATATTTGGGATGCAAAGGCGCGGAATTATCGGTCGCGTACCAATTGTAGAAATGACCGTTGAACTGTTCGAGCGCCTTCATGCTTTCCAATGTCGCTTCGAGACGTTCGACCGCGTCCAGCGTGCCGAGCCATCCGAAATCGCGCGCCGAGAAGATCGCGACCAGATAGAGGCCGATATTGGTCGGCGACGTGCGGCGCGCGACAACCGGCTTGGGATCCTGCTGGAAATTATCGGGAGGAAGATGATGGTCCTCCCGCGTGACGAAGCTTTCGAAGAAACGCCACGTCCGCCGTGCGGCCTTGCGCAGCGTCTTGGCATCGGCCAGCGTGACAGGAAGCCGTCCGACCGATGGCGGCGAGCGGCTCGACCACCATGCGATGACCGGAGAAAAGGCCCACAACGTGACGAACGGTGCGGCCAGCACCTCCGTGCCGTGACCGCGGACATGAAACAAGACGAGCGCGGCGACAGCGAATGCAAAGCTGACCGCAAGCTGGAACAGGACTCCGGGCCAATGGTCGTGCATGCTGCGGCTGATCTGTGCGGCCGTGACCCATTCGAGAAGATGGCGCCGCCGCAAAAGCCGGAACAGCGTGCGCGTCACGGCATCCAGCATCACCCAGGCCTGATGGGCGAGGAATATGATCATGAATGCGATCTGGATGGCCGAAACCGCGAAATCGGCGGCGACACCCCGCAGATGATTGCGCTTGGCCCCGCCTCTGCGATGCGGCACCAGCCCTGCGAACCACGGCAGGAGCGAGGGCACCATGATGGTCGCGAGAATGAACACCATCCAGAGTTCGGACGCGCCGTAGGGCAGCATCCAGCCGTAAAGAAATGCGAGCAGGGTGGCAGGCGCAAGCAAGGACCGGCGCAGATTGTCCAGCATCTTCCAGCGCCCGATCAGCGGAATGACGTTGCGCCTGTGACCATGAGAATCCCGTCCAAAGCCGAGAATCCAGGGCAGCAATTGCCAATCGCCCCGCACCCAGCGGTGTTGCCGGGCGGCGGCGACATCGTAGCGCGAGGGAAATTCTTCCACGACCTCGATGTCCGACACGAGCCCGGCGCGCGCGAAGATCCCTTCCAGAAGATCGTGGCTGAGCACGGAATTTTCCGGAATGCGCCCGTCGAGTGCGGCCTCGAACGTATCGACCTCGTAAATTCCCTTGCCCGTGTAGGACCCCTCCTCGAACAAATCCTGATAGACGTCGGAAACCGCGAAGGCATAGGGATCGAGCCCGCGGGGCGAGGAGAACACCCGCTGAAACAACGAGCCCTCGAAGCCAACCGGCAACGATGGCGTGACGCGCGGCTGTAGCACCGCATGGCCTTCCACGACGCGGTTGGATTTCGGATCGAGCCGCGGGCGATTGAGCGGGTGATCCATTTTGCCGATCAAGCGCTTCGCGGCCTCGCGCGGAAGCCGCGTATCGGCATCGAGCGTGATCACATAGCGGACATCGGGTGGCACTTCCGGCGGCTTGCCGTCCAGGTGCAGGAAGCCGGTATCGGTGGCGCCCCGCAGGAGACGATTGAGTTCGTGCAGCTTGCCGCGCTTGCGTTCCCATCCGATCCATCGGTTTTCGCTTTCGTTCCAGACCCGGTGGCGATGCAGAAGCCGGAAGCGCGCGCCACTGGCGGCCGGCCCATAGCGCGCGTTCAGTTGCGCGATGCCCTGAATGGCCTCATCGAGAATCGCGCCGTCGCTGGGCGCGGTTTCGTTTTCGCAATCCGCCCAATCGGAGAGCAGCGCGAAATACAGATCGCCGTCGCTGCTCGCGAGGTGGTGCACTTCGAGCTGTTCGATCAGCTCGCGCACCTGTGCCGGCTTGGTCAGCAGAACCGGCATCACGATCATGGTGCGCAAATGGGCGGGAACGCCGTCCGCCAGCTCCATTCCCGGAAGAATTGCGGGACCGATGCGCCGGGTGACCATACGATTGACCGCCGCGATCGCGATCTCCGATCCCGGAACGAGGCCAAGCAGTCCCAGCCACAGCAGATTCGCTCCCGAAAGGCCCAGGCCCATGAGCACAATGACCGGAATCGCCGCAACGAGCACGGTCAGCAACACGATCAGGCCCATATAGCCGCCGCAGCCCGTCGCTCGATTCAGACGCGTGAGCCATTCCGACGGCGGTGGATGGAATCCGATGTCGCGTTCAAGCCGGCGAACGCCTCGGGCGATGAGATAATAACCGGGGTCGCGTTCGCGATCGGAGAGCTTGCCCTCGGGCGCGGCCAGCGCCTCCTTCTTGGCGCGTGCGATCGCGCGCCGCGCCACTTCGAGCTCGGTCTTTCCCGATCCCCGCGCGAGACGCTCGATGGCGAGCCGGTAAAGATTGCGTGTGGCAAAATCCATTGCCTCGAATTCAGAGTCGGCGCGCAATTCGGCGTCTACGAGGCTGACGCTCTCGAAAAAGACCGCCCAATCGGTTTCGGAAATCATGCGCATGCTGGTGATGACATTGCGCACCGTCACGTTGAGGGCGCCGTGCAGACGCAATTCGTCCTGGATCGCGCGGTCCGGTGTGGTTCCCTGCGCGGCGAGGCGCTCGACCAGCCATTGATGCGCGGGCGCCACGGCTGGGTCCTGGTCGCGGAGCCGATGGTCCAATTGCGCGGCAAAGGCCAGCGGGAGCACCGACTGGCGGTATTTATGCAGCAATTCCGCCGGGGCTTCGGAAACCTGGCCTCCTTCGCCGAGCAGACGATCCGCGAGCGCGTCGGCCTGCTTGCGCTCTTCGAGATTGCGCACGATGGCTTCCGCGAGGCGGCGCAGATTTTCCACCAGGATGATCCGCAACGTGATTGTGATCGCCCACAATTCGCCGATCGTCAGCGGCTGCACCCGCTGATAGGCAGCGACGAAGCGCACCAGTGTCTGAAGATCGAACCGGCTGTCGGTGTGGGCGATGAAATTCCAAGCCAGACCGAAGACTCGCGGATATCCTTCGAGATGGCCCCCCGCGAGCTTGGGCAGTTCATGATAGAAGCGGGGAGGAAGATCGTTCTTGACCTCCCGTATCTGTTCTTCGACGACATGGAAATTGTCCAGCATCCACTCGGCCGCTGGCGTGGTGGGCCGTCCGTCCTGGGTCGCCTCGGCAATGATCCGGTAGGCCAGCGTCAGAATCTTGGCATTGTCGGAGAGGCGTGAGGATATCGGCCTGCCGGCGGAATAGCGTCCAACGACGATTTGTGCCTCGGCAAGGCTCTCGGCATGGCTTTCGAGCCGCTCCACGCTGAAAAGCTCCGAGCGGATGGGCTCTTGCGGTGTCTTCGGGAAAGCCGCCAAGTGGGATTTGAAAGCACGAAGGAAGAACGGTCTCAAGGGGGCGAAATACCTTGCGTGTCACAAATGGCTGATACGTGCTCCCGGAAAACCCAGGACGCCAAAAAGCAGCAGCGGAACTGCCACGCCTGGGCTGTCCTCGGACAACGCCTGTTGCGCCGTTCTGTTCCAGCAAACCTCACTGTTAACAGCCACGTGAGAAAGCGCAACCGGAGCAATCGCATCGACATGGTGCGCCGCGGCAACGTTTTACGGCTCACGTTACAAAAAAAGATTCCGCTGTCGAACATCACCATCTTCGTTCGTCGTGGAAGCGAGAGCAGGCGTTGTTTCTATCAAACGCGTGCTCCAAAACCGGCAAAAACGAGGAGAGACCGCAATGCGATTCATGATGCTGATGATTCCAAAGGGCTATGAAAATGCCGGGCCCGGCACGAAGCCCGACCCCAATGCCGTTGGCGCGATGATGAAATATAATGAGGAGCTGGCCACGGCGGGTGTCCTGCTCGGGCTCGATGGCCTGCATCCTCCCGCGGCGGGCGTCCGGGTGTCGTTCGCCGGAGGCAAGCCGAACGTGACCGACGGTCCGTTCGCCGAGACCAAGGAAGTTATTGGCGGCTATTGGATGATCCGGGTCAAATCCAAACAGGAGGCCATCGCATGGGCCTCGCGCTGTCCGGCGTCGGAAAATGAGACGATCGAAATCCGTCAAGTGTTCGAGCCTGCCGATTTCGGACCCGAGATCGGCAAGGAAGGGACAGCGCTGATGGAAAAGATCAATCGGAACCTGGACGGGAATCGGGGCGCAAAATCCTGAAATCCAGTGTGCGCAAAAAAAACCAACTTCGCTGTCGATATCGTCACGCTCCATTCGCCGTGACAATGCAGAGGACAACCGAAAGAACATCGCCATGCGGTTCATGATGATTGTGAAAGCCACCAGGGATTCGGAGGCCGGCGTGATGCCGAAGGAGGCGCTGATGGCCGCGATGGCCAGCTATCACGAGGATCTGGCGAAAGCCGGCGTGCTGCTCGACGCTTCGGGGCTACAGTCCAGCAAGAAGGGCTGGCGCATCCAATTCGCCAACGGCAAGCGCACCGTGGTCGACGGTCCGTTTGCCGAGACCAAGGAGCTTATCGCCGGTTACACTATTCTTCAGGTGAAGACGCGCGAAGAAGCGCTCGAATGGGCCAAGCGGATGCCGAACCCCACGGGCGACAAGGACGCGGAGATCGAGGTTCGCCAGCTATTCGAGCTGGAGGATTTCGCACCCGGTGAAGCCATCGAACGTCTTCGTGAGTTGGAAACCGGATTGAAGAAATAGCTGCCGGATACAGCGAACCCCGGCAGCAACACGCCAGCAAACACGTAAGGAGACCCCCAATGTACGTACAGCCCTATCTGTTCTTTGACGGAAAATGCGAAGAAGCGTTGAATTTCTACAAAGCGGCGCTCGGCGCCGAAGTGAGGGCGATGATGCGCTTCAGCGAAAGCCCGCAGCCCGCTCCGCCGGGCATGATTCCGCCCGGCTCCGAGAACAAGGTGATGCATGCGTCTTTCCGCATCGGAGATACGATCCTGATGGCGTCGGACGGCAACGCCAAGGGAAACCCGGTCTTTCAGGGGGTGTCGCTGTCGGTCACCGTGACAAACGATGCGGACGCCCAACGGGTCTTTGGGGCGCTCTCTGCGGGCGGTCATGTCCAGATGCCTTTGGCGAAGACGTTCTTCGCCTCGAGTTTCGGCATGGTCGCGGACCGCTTCGGTGTGTCATGGATGGTTATCGCCGGGCAGCCCTAGAGCGTGATTGATTTGGATTGAATCGAAAATCACGCTCTAGGTTTTGTTTGGTCGCATTTTTCCAGGCTGAACCGGCATCCACTTCAGCCAAAAATGCTCTAGTGCGCCATCGGGCGAAAAGGTTTGCCGGGCGTCTGCATGTCGTGAAAGGAAGAAGCTTATGGCGTATATGCTGTTGATCCTGGAAGGGCATGACGACCGCAAGAAGCGCGGGCGCGATGAGGGCCGCGTGGCCTATGACAGCATGATGCGGTTTGCCGGCGACCTCAGCGCGCGGGGCCTTCTCAAGGGCGCCAACGCCTTGAGGTCCGATGCGCAAGGCGTGCGCGTCGCGGTTCGCGATGGCAGGCAAAGCATCGTCGATGGCCCGTTCGCGGAATCCAAGGAAATGGTCGGCGGTTTCTTCCTGCTCGACTGCGCGACCCGGGAGGAAGCCATCGCCATCGCGCAAGCGTGCCCGGCGGCGAAATGGGCGACTGTCGAGGTGCGCGAGGTG
>DASYEG010000006.1:0-43976 GCA_036499145.1 Micropepsaceae bacterium
GGTTGCGGGAAAGGGACTGGTCACGCTCATCGTGCCGGGTCAATCCGGCAATCAGGATGTGGAGATCGCGCTCCCCAAACGCGTTTCCGTCAATCCGCAGCTCAAATCCACGCTCGCTGCGCTGACCGGCATCGCCGAAATTGAGACCGTTTAATGGGGAGGCACGCCTGGCTCTTGGTTGGAAGCGGGCTCGATCTGGTGGTCCTTCTGGCGGGATTCTATATGGCTATTTCGGCGGTGGACGTTGTCAGCCGCAGCGACCGTTCGCCCTACGCGATCGGGGTTGGACTGTTGTTCCTTGCCCTTCCGGTCCTGGCCATCCTGGCGCCGCTCTCTGCCTGGCGCGCCGCGAAGCGGGGGCGCCCTGGCAGCCGTATCGCCACCTTGTTCGCGGCGCCCTGGGTCTACGGGGCGTTCCTGATCGTGTTTCTGAAATACGCCTAGACGTGGAACAGCGCGGGGCGGATTTCTCTTTCCCCTATGGAACTTTGGTCAAAGTCTTGCGCCAGGCCGAAGAACTACCTATAAGCCCGGCCATTCCACACGCGGGGCCGGGCTTTCAGCCGATCATGGTTGGCAGCCCATCCGGTGTTCCTGACCTTTAGGAATCACTCCCGCGTTAGGCTGAACCGGAAAAACAGGAGTTACTATGGCACTGCCAGAATTCAACTTGCGCCAACTTTTAGAGTCGGGCGCGCATTTCGGTCATCGCACCCAACGCTGGAACCCCAAAATGGGGTCCTATATCTTTGGCGCGCGCAACGACATCCATATCATGGATCTGACGCAGACCGTACCCCTGCTGCATCAGGCACTCCTCGCCATGCGCGATGTGGTGGCAGGCGGCGGGCGCGTGCTTTTCGTCGGCACCAAGCGTCAAGCGTCGGAGCCGGTCGCCGCGGCGGCCAAACGCTGCGCGCAATATTTTGTCAATCATCGCTGGCTCGGCGGCACGCTGACCAATTGGCAGACGATTTCGCACTCAATCAAGCGGCTGCGGAACGTGGAAGAGACGCTGACCTCGGCGCACACCTCCGGCCTGACCAAAAAAGAATTGCTGCAGATCATGCGCGAGCGCGACAAGCTGGAACGTTCGCTGGGCGGCATCAAGGACATGGGCGGACTTCCCAGCATGCTGTTCGTGATCGACACGAACAAGGAATCCATCGCGGTTGCCGAAGCCCGCAAGCTGGATATTCCGGTGGCGGCAATTCTGGATTCCAATTCGGATCCCGATGGCATCGCCTATCCGGTACCGGGCAATGACGATGCTTCGCGGGCCATCGCACTCTACTGCGATCTTGCGGCCCGGGCCGTGATCGACGGTCTCTCGGCCGGTCAGGTCGCGGGGGGGGCGGACCTTGGCGAGGCCGAACATGTGATTGAAGATCTGAGCACGCGCTCTGCTCCGGCCGAAGTCGAAGCAAGCCCTCTGGGCTGAATGTCCGCGACCTCGCGCTTAAGCCAATCAGGGGCGAAGGAAATCCTCCAATGACGACGAACATTTCTGCCGCAATGGTGAAGGAACTGCGCGACAAAACGGGCGCGGGCATGATGGATTGCAAGGCGGCGCTTGCCGAAACCAATGGCGATGTCGAAGCTGCGGTCGATTGGTTGCGCAAGAAGGGGCTCGCCAAGGCTGCCAAGAAGGCGGGACGCATCGCCGCCGACGGACTGATCGGCGTTGCGATCCAGGCAGGACAGGGCGCCATCGTCGAGGTGAATTCCGAAACCGATTTTGTCGCGCGCGGCGCCGCGTTCCAGAACCTCGTTCGTCAGGCGGCGCAACAGGCGTTAAAGGCGGAAGGCGATCTGCAGCGCCTTCTGGTATCCCCGGTGGAGGGCGGAGCCTCGATGGCCGATGTGCTCTCTGCGCTCGTCGGTCAGGTCGGCGAGCATATGTCGGTACGCCGCGCGAGTGCGCTCGCGGTCGCCCCGGGCGTGGTGGCTTCCTATGTGCATAATGCCGCCGCGCCCGATCTCGGCAAGATCGGCGTGCTGGTGGCGGTGGAATCCTCCGGCGATGCGGGCAAGCTGATGGCATTGGGCAAGCAGATCGCCATGCATGTCGCGGCCGCCAACCCGCTTGCGCTCAGCGTCGATGCGCTTGCTCCCGACGTGGTGCAACGCGAACGCGCCATTTATGCCGACCAGGCGCGGCAATCGGGCAAGGCCGAGAACGTCATCGAAAAGATGATCGAAGGACGCTTGCGCAAATTCTATGAGGAATCGGTTCTGCTGTCGCAGGTGTTCGTCATCGATGGCGAGACACCGGTGGCAAAAGTGGTGGAGAATGTCGCGAAGGACTTGGGCGCGCCGGTAAAGATCGCGGGTTTTTTGCGTTTTGCCGTGGGCGAAGGCATCGAAAAACCCACCACGGATTTTGCCGCCGAGGTTAAAGCGACTGCGGGTCTCTAGCCTCTCCTGCAGATTCTGGACACGATCCGCACGGAGCTTCCATGACGGCCTCCCTCAAATATCGCCGGGTTCTGCTGAAGCTCTCCGGCGAGGCTTTGATGGGCGCGCAAGCCTATGGCATCGATGTCTCGAGCGTGGAGCGCATAGCGGCCGACATCAAAGCGGCGGCTGCTGCGGGGGCACAACTTTGCCTGGTTATCGGCGGCGGTAACATCTTTCGCGGCCTCTCCGGAGCGGCGGCGGGGATCGACCGCTCGACGGCCGATTATATGGGCATGCTGGCCACGATCATGAACGCGCTTGCGATGCAGGCCGCGCTCGAACGGGTGGGTCTTCCGACGCGCGTGCAATCGGCCATCCCCATGATGTCGATCTGCGAGCCCTATATCAGGCGCCGCGCCATCCGCCACATGGAAAAGGGCCGGGTGGTGATCTTTGCCGCCGGCACCGGCAATCCCTTTTTCACCACCGATACGGCCGCGGCCCTCAGGGCGGCCGAAATGGGCTGCGACGCGATGTTCAAGGCGACGCAGGTGGACGGGGTCTATAGCGATGATCCCAAACGCGTCAAAAATGCCGAACGCTATGATTTTCTGACCTATCATGAGGTATTATCGCGCGACTTGAAGGTGATGGACGCCTCCGCCATTTCGCTGTCGCGCGAGAACGAAATCCCGATCGTGGTGTTCTCGATCCACGAACAGGGAACGCTGTCCGCGATATTGAAAGGTCAGGGACGCTGCACACTGATCGGCGAACGGCGTTAACGCGGGAATCGGGAGCGGCGTCTGCCGCTTGCCTTATGAAGGGAGGTCAAAATGGCGCAGCTGCCACCATTCGATAAGGAAGACATGAGACGGCGCATGAAGGGCGCCGTGGCTACGGCCAAGCACGAATTCGCCGGCTTGAGGACAGGCCGGGCGAATCCGGCGATCCTGGACCCGGTGACGGTCGAAGCCTATGGCAGTGCGATGCCGCTTACCCAGGTTGGTACCGTTAACGTCCCGGAGCCCCGCCTCTTGACGGTTCAGGTCTGGGACAAGAGCCTAGCGAAAGCGGTGGACAAGGCGATTCGCGATGCGGGTCTTGGACTCAATCCGCAACTGGATGGACAGCTTGTCCGGATTCCGATCCCGGAGTTGAACGAGGAACGCCGCCGTGAATTGGCCAAACTCGCGCATAAATATGCAGAAGCCGCGCGCGTCGCGGTGCGCAACGTGCGGCGCGACGGGATGGATCATTTGAAGCGGTTGGAAAAAGAGCATGCGATAGGAGAAGACCAGCACCGCCAATCGTCCGATGAGTTGCAAAAGATGACCGATGAGAACGTACATGAAATCGATGCGGCCTTGACCGCGAAAGAACAGGAAATCATGCACGTCTAGAGCCGGCGGGGAGTGGGGGCGGCTCAAAGGCGTGATAAGGGGAATCGACGTTTGATCAAAACGATCTTGAAATCCGCCGTGCCAGAATCGCCCTCACCCAGCAGGTTGCCCAAGCACGTCGCCATCATTATGGACGGCAATGGACGTTGGGCGAAAAACCGGCTGCTCCCACGCGAAGCGGGCCATGTCAAAGGCATTTCCTCCGTCCGCAAGGTCGTGCGCGCTGCACGCGAGATGGGGCTGCAATATTTGACCCTCTACACGTTCTCGACCGAGAATTGGCGCCGTCCCGAGTCCGAGGTCCGTCATCTGATGGGACTCTTTCGCCGCTATTGCCGCGCCGACATCGAGAAACTGCACAAGCATAATGTGTGCGTGCGTTTCATCGGCGCGCGAGCGGGACTCGATCCCGATATCGCGGAGCTGATCGAGGAGGCCGAGACGCTGACCGCGCGGAATACGACTTTGAACCTCGCTTTTGCTTTCAACTACGGCTCTCGCGAGGAGATGGCGGAGTCCGCGCGCGTCTTGGCGCGTGCTGCCGCCGCCGGAACGCTCGACCCCGAACGTATTACGCCTGCCATGTTCGGGCAGAGCATGCAGAGCGCGGGGATTCCCGATGCGGATTTGGTGATTCGAAGCGGCGGCGAAAGAAGGCTCTCCAATTTCCTGCTGTGGCAGGCCGCCTATGCTGAATTCGTGTTCACCGATAAGCTGTGGCCGGATTTCGGCGCCGGCGATCTGGAGGCGGCCCTTGCCGAGTTCGCTCGGCGGGAACGGCGTTTCGGCGGCGTTGCGGCGATGGAACGCGGACACCGGGAAGCGTCCTTGGAGGAAGCCGGCTTGCGTTCGCTCGCTGCCGAGGTGTTCGATGGCGAATGAGCTTTAGGAAACAACCATCGTGACCGATACACAGCCCTCCATGCCGGCCCGGTTCGAGCTTCCGGCGCGCGCGGCATCGGGCGTTGTGATGGGCGTGGTTGCAATCGCCGCGGTTCTTGGCGGTGGCATTTTCTTCGCTTGCTTCGTGGCACTGGGCGCCATCGCGGCCTTGCGCGAATGGCATCGGCTGGTGAACGGCGGCCATGTCGCGCGTGAAATGATACCCACGGGCCTTGCCGTCATCTGCGCGGTATGGCTCGCGCGGGCACAGACCGGGCTGTCCTGGCCCTTTGCGGCGATTCTGCTCGGGGCAGCGGGAGCGGCGATTCTGTCGGGGACCCGTGGCTTGCCCCCCTATTGGCCCATTCCCTGGCACGCGGTGGGTGCATTGTATGTGGGCTTGCCGGCGCTCGCTCTCGTGCTCCTGCGCGAGGCGCCGCGCGGTGCGGCGATCGTAGGGGCGCTCTTCGTCGCGGTCTGGATGGCCGACACGGGCGCGCTTTTGTGCGGCCGCGTGATCGGCGGTCCGAAACTCGCGCCTGTTTTGTCGCCGAACAAGACATGGGCGGGTTTTCTGGGAGGCACGATAGCCGCAGCGATTGGCGAGGCGCTGTATGTGGCGATCCTGGGCGGCAATGTAC
Source organism: Micropepsaceae bacterium (assembly GCA_036499145.1). Classification (GTDB taxonomy): domain Bacteria; phylum Pseudomonadota; class Alphaproteobacteria; order Micropepsales; family Micropepsaceae; genus CAIYRG01. The sequence continues at coordinate 5,327 of DASYEG010000006.1, forward strand.
CAGACGCGGTAGCACTGGGGATTTTTCTCGCGCTCGCCGGCCATTGCGGCGATCTTTTCGAGTCCTGGGTCAAACGTCAATTTCGTGCCAAGAACACAGGCCGGTTGATCCCTGGCCATGGCGGTATCCTGGATCGGATCGACAGCGTGTTGTTTGCGGCTCCGCTCTGGGCTGGCCTGATCTTCCTGGCCGGCTTTAACCCATTTAACGGTGCTGGCCCATGAAGCCTTTGGTCAATCACGCTCCGCCTGATCTCGATCTGTCGCCTGTTCTTGGCCGGCGTATCACGGTGCTGGGAAGCACCGGCTCGGTCGGCACGGCGACGCTCGATGTGGTGAGATTCGTGCGCGCGCGTTATGGCGCGGAAGCGTTTCCGCTTCAGGCGCTGACGGCACAACGCAATGTCGCGCTCCTCGCCGCGCAGGCGCGGGAACTTCGCCCGCGCGTCGCCGTGATTGGGGATGTGTCGTTGAAGGATGCGCTTGCCGATGCGCTTGCCGGCACGGGCATCCGGGCGCTTGCGGGACCTGAGGCGATTCTGGATGCGGCGCGCGAACCTTCGGATATGGTAATGGCCGCCATTGTCGGGGCCGCCGGGCTCGCGCCCACGCTCGAATGCGTGAAGCGCGGTGCGATTGTCGCACTGGCCAATAAGGAATGCGTGGTTGCCGCTGGCGAAGTCTTCCGCCGGGCCGCCGAGGAGTCGCACGGCGTGCTGATCCCGGTGGACTCCGAGCACAATGCCGCGTTTCAGCTTTTGGACTTTGCCCAGGCGCACGCAATCGAGAAGGTGACGCTGACCGCGTCGGGCGGTCCGTTTCGTACCTGGTCGCTGGATCGCATGGCCGGAGCTACGCCGGAGCAGGCGGTCTCTCACCCAAACTGGTCGATGGGCGCGAAGATTTCCGTCGACAGCGCGACTCTGATGAACAAGGGCCTCGAACTGATCGAAGCTCATATTCTGTTCGGCCTGCCGCCTGAGACGCTCGACGTCGTGGTCCATGCACAATCGATCATTCACTGCCTTGTCGCCTATTCCGACGGTTCGGTGTTGGCTCATCTTTCGGCGCCCGATATGCGGACACCCATCGCGCACGCCTTGGGATGGCCGCGGCGTATTGCCTCCCCTTCGCGCCGCCTGGATTTCATGGAATTTACCCAGCTCACGTTTGAAAAGCCTGATTTGTCACGCTTTCCGTCTCTTCAGCTCGCGAGAGTTTGCTTGCAGACGGGCGGACCGGCCCCTACCATCCTCAATGCCGCGAACGAGGTGGCAGTCGAGCAGTTTCTGGGACGCCGGATCGGTTTTCTCGGGATCGCCCGCACCGTCGAACAAACGCTGAGAACGTTTGCTCGCGAAATGAACGGCCGGGCGCCGGAGACGTTGGACGAAGTGCTGGCACTCGATAGCGCCGCACGGGCAAGGGCTAGGGAGGCTTCTGGGGTGGCCGCGGCTTGAGACCGCTGCGCTGATTGAGGAGTGTGAGTTCGTATGCCTGCTGTCGTCGCCGATTTCGTGTCCTGGATGGGCGTGGGGCTTCCTGCCTTTCTATTTGTCATCACACTGGTCGTGTTCGTGCATGAGCTTGGCCATTTCTTGGTCGCGCGCTGGTGCGGGGTAACGGTTGAGACATTTTCAATCGGTTTTGGCCGGGAAATCGTCGGCTTCAACGATTCCAAGGGCACACGCTGGAAACTCTCCTGGATCCCGCTCGGCGGCTATGTCCGTTTTTTTGGCGACGCGGATGCGTCGAGCCGCCCCGACCGGGAAAAATTGAAATCCATCGGAGCCCTGGATGGGATCGGCAAGCGGGTTGAATTCGTGAAGGACCCGCAGAGCGGGGTGCTTCATTTCAAGCCGCTCTATCAGCGCGCGCTTGTCGCTGCCGCAGGGCCGATCGCGAATTTCATCCTGGCCATCGTTATCTTCGCGTCTCTTATCCTGACGGTTGGCAAACCCGCGGAGCCGCCGATTGTGGAAGCGGTGATGGCCGGTTCGGCCGCCGAAATGGCGGGGATGCAATCGGGCGACACCATACGCTCCGTGGACGGACAAGCGATTCGCGCATTCATCGATCTGCAGCGCACCGTGGGCGCGAATGCGGGAAAGACATTGCGTGTGGTGGTGAACCGCGGTGGACGGGATGTCGCACTCGATGTGGTTCCGACCGCCACGGAGATCACGGATGCTTCGGGCGCCAAACACTCGCAGGGCCGGCTTGGCATCAGGGACGCCACCGTGTCTGTGGGCATTGTCGAGGCTATCGGAGGCGGACTCGACCAGACCTGGTTCATCGTTTCGCAGACCGGTTCATATCTCGGAAAGATTGTTACCGGGCGGGAGAGCCCCGATCAGTTGCACGGCATCCTGGGCATCGGCGCGGTATCGGATCAGGCCGCGCGTATTGGATTTGCAGCGTTGATCGGTCTTGCGGGTCTGATGTCCGTGAGTATTGGGTTGGTGAATCTTTTGCCTATTCCCGTGCTCGACGGCGGGCACCTTCTGTACTATGCATTCGAAGCGGTTCTCGGTAGGCCGCTGGGGGAACGCGCACAGGAAGTTGGTTTCAGGCTGGGCTTGGCGTTTGTGCTATGCCTCATGTTGCTTGCGACATTCAACGACCTGGTCCGCTTAAACCTCTTTTGATCGAATTTGCGCTGCCTCCGCTAAAAGCCGAGGCATGATACTCAAAGGCGAGTCGATGACCTTAGACGGCCACCCTATCGCCCGGAGCGTCCGGTTTGTTGTCTGGGCGTTGGTGGCGTCGTGTTCGGTCCCGGCGTTCGTACCGGGGCCCGCGTTTGCACAGACAGACGCGCCAGCTTCCGTGCCCGTTCCTCCCGGGCCGCAGATGACCCTCGATCAGGCAGCCCCGGTCATGATGCCGATGCCCGCGCCTCCAGGGCAAGGGATGGTCCAGCGCATCGTTGTCGAAGGCACCCAGCGCATCGAACCGGACAGCGTTCTTTCCTATCTCCTGCTGCGCCAGGGACAGGCCTATGATCCCGCCGTCGCGGACCGTTCGCTGAAGGTGCTTTTCGACACCGGACTGTTTTCCGACGTGCGGATGGACTTTGACGGTACGACGCTCACGGTCCGTGTGGTTGAGAATCCGATTCTCAACCAAGTGGTCTATGAAGGGAATTCGAACACTTCGGACGCGGATCTTAACAAGGAGGTTCAGGTTCGTCCGCGCATGGTTTTCACCCGTGCGCGTGTCCAGGCCGACGTGCAGCGCATCATCGAACTGTATCGCCGGGCCGGGCGTTTTGCCGCGACCGTCGAACCCAAGATCATCCAGCGTCCGCAGAATCGCGTCGATCTGGTGTTCGAGATTAACGAAGGGCCGACCACCGGCGTTGCCGCCATCAACTTCATCGGCAACCGTGTGTTCCCCGATACGGATTTGCGTGAACAGATCGCCACGACGACGAGCGCGTGGTGGAAATTTCTCACCACCAACGACAATTACGATCCGGACCGGTTGACCTTCGACCGCGAACAGCTTCGCCGCTTTTATCTGGGACGGGGATATGCCGATTTCCGCGTGGTGTCTGCAATCGCCGAGCTTGCCCCAGACCGGAAGAATTTCTACGTCACATTCACGGTTGACGAAGGTGAGCTTTATCATTTCGGTAAGATCCAGATCAATTCGCGCATCCGCGACCTCAATCCCGCCGATCTGCAGCCTTTGCTGCTGACCAATGAAGGCGATGTCTATGATGCGGGCTTGGTGGACAAATCGATCGAGGCTCTGACATTCGCGGCCGGAACACGCGGGTTTGTCTTCATCGACATTCGTCCTCGGGTGCAGCGCAATCCCATGACCAAGACCGTCGATCTTTTCTATGAGATCGACGAGGCACCCCGGGTCTACATCGAACGCATCAATATCGTCGGCAATACACGCACGCGCGATGAGGTGATCCGGCGCGAATTCCGGCTTACCGAAGGCGATGCCTTCAACCGCGTGCTCGCGGACCGCTCGCGGACCCGCATTCGGGCGCTTGGATTCTTCCGCGATGTGACCATAACGGAGGATCCGGGTTCTGCGCCCGACCGGACCGTGCTGACGGTCAACGTGACCGAGCAGCCCACGGGTGAACTTTCGCTTGGCGCGGGTTATTCCTCCCAGCAGGGATTGCTACTGGATTTCAGCTACACCGAGCGCAATCTCTTCGGGCGCGGACAATTCCTGCGCGCAAGCGTTTCCATCGGCACGTTCCAGAAGGACTATGATTTCCGCTTCACCGAGCCGTATTTTCTCGGCCGGCCGCTGGCCGCGGGCTTCCTGGTCTACAAGGTGATCACCGATTTCACCGATCAGATCGGGTATATTTCCGATGTCACCGCCGCGGGAATTCAGTTCGGTTTTCCGGTTTCGGAATTTGGCCGCATTTCACCGCATTATAATTTCTCGTACACGCGTATCGATTCGACAGTTACGGCTTCGGAGGCGATCCAGCTCTTCCCCGCTTACTCCGCTTCGTCCGTCGGTTACACCTACACTTACGACACGCTCGATGATGCGATTAAGCCAACCAAAGGCTGGAATTTTGCCCTCAGCCAGGATGTTTCGGGCCTGGGTGGCGAGCTCAAATATCTGCGTTCGGTGGCGGCCGTGGAATATTATCATCCCTTCTTTTTCGATCTCGTCGGCGAGTTTGCGTTGAATGCGGGATATATCAGCGGTTATGGCGGGCTGGCCGTGCCGATCAACGAGCGCTTCTTCAAGGGCGGACCGTCTTTTCGTGGCTTTGAGATCGCCGGCATTGGGCCGCGGGATCTGGTGAGCGATTCCGCCCTGGGCGGCCAGTTCTACTTGATCGGCACCTATCAGGTGAGATTGCCTGACATATTGCCGCCGGATTATGGCATCAATCTTTCGGCGTTTTCCGATTTTGGAACTCTGGGACTGGATCGGAGCAGGGCACTCGAATGCGCCTCGGCGGCCAGTTGCAAGGACGATCTGGCCCCTCGCGTTTCGCTCGGGATCGCCATCAACTGGAAATCCCCGTTCGGCCCTGTAGAAGTCGATGTGGGCTATCCTATAATCAAGCAGTCTTACGACAAGCCGCAGGCGATCCGCCTGAGTGCAGGCACCCAATTCTGATGTGAGAAGGACGCGTAGAATCATGAGCAAGACACATCATTGCCGCACAGCGGCCGCTATTGCGGCGCTCACGCTCGGGTTTTTGATCTCGGGGTCGCAGGAGGGCCCATCCGGCGCACAAGCCGCGCCCGCGCCTGCGGCAACCGCTCCTGGGGTCGTGGTGGCGAGGCCTGCCACAGCGCCCGTATCGACCGCGCCTGCCCCCGCCGCGCCTAGCGTTGCGGCCGTGGCCGGCGCCGGAACCGTGCCCCGCATCGTGGTCATCGATCGCAATTTTATCTTGCAGCGGTCTTCGGCGGGGCAGGACATGATCAGCCAATCCCAGAACCTGTCGAAACAGGCGGAAACGCAATTCAAAGCGGAGGAAGCCGCACTCCAGACCGAAATGGGACAGTTGCAGCAGCAACTCGCAATCCTGGCGCCCGATGTCCGCGATCAGAAGGAAAAGGATTTCACCGCCAAGCAGCAAGCATTCCAGGCAAAAGTGCAACAGCGCCAGGCGGAAATTCAGGCCGGCTTCAACAAAGCCGCTCGCTCGCTCGAGGTCGCCCTTGAACCGATCCTGAAGACTATCATGATGGAGCGCGGCGCCAACATGGTGCTGGACCGGACGTCGGTCATCCTTTCGTCCGTCGATGTCGATGTGACGCCCGTCGCGGTGCAGCGGCTCGACAAGGCATTGCCCCATGTGAAGGTGGAATTGACAGCGGTTCCTGCGACGGCCGCAGCACGCCCTGCGGGGGTACCGGCCTTAACCCCGGCGGCGGCCGCGGTGAAAAAGTAGCGGCAACACGCAGTCTCAACGAAGGGAGTGCCGGATGGCGGATCCGCGGTTCTATGACAATCGCGGCCCGTTCCATCTGGCCGAACTGTGCGTCAGCGCCCGCCTTGCCCCCCCTGCGGACTCTAACGCGGACGCCCCGATCTACGACGTTGCGGGGCTCGAAGAGGCGGGACCGCCGCATCTCACCTTCTATGACGGCCGGCGCAACAAGGCGGGATTTCTTGCGACCAAAGCCGGTTGGTGCCTTGCCGACAACCGCTTGATCGAAACCGCGCCTGCATCGACGGTTGTCATCCCGGTGCCCTCCGTCGCCCGAGCGTTTGCAGCCATGGCGGCGCGCTTTTATCCCGAGCACGAATTGGATATTCGCCGGCTGGAAAGCGCGGTGCATCCATCGGCGAAGCTCGGTCAGGACGTTGTGCTTGCTCCCGGCGTGCTGATCGGCCCTGACGCCGAGATAGGCGATGGCGCGCGCATCGGTGCCTATGCCGTTATTGGCCGGGGCGTGACTATCGGACGCTCCGCGGAGATCGGTCCGCACGCATCCATCATGTTCGCGCATCTGGGCGATGATGTACTCATCCAGGCTGGCGCCAAAATCGGTGGCTCCGGGTTTGGCTATTCCTCAGGGCCCGATGGCCACATCAAGATGCCGCATCTGGGGCGCGTGATCGTGCAGGACGGCGTGGAGATCGGGGCCAATTCGACGGTCGACAGGGGGATGCTCAGCGATACGGTCATCGGCGAAGGGACCAAAATTGATAATCTGGTACAGATCGGGCACAACACCGTGACGGGGCGTCATTGCGTGCTCGCCGGTCAGGCAGGGACCTCCGGCAGTGTGGTTTTGGGTGATTTCGTGATTGTTGGCGGCGGAGTAGGAATCTCCGATCATTTGACGATCGGAGATCGGGCACGGCTTGCGGGCCACTCCGGAGTCGCGCACGATCTCGAAGGGGGCCGCGACTATGGCGGAATCCCCGCGCGTCCGATCCGTCAATGGCACAAAGAGGGTCTCCTCATCGCGAAGCTCGCGCGCAAGGGTGTACGGTTTACGGATGGATAAGAAAACGGAAAGCCCCTCGATACAGATGGAAATTGGCGTGGAGCAGCTGAAAAGACTGCTGCCCCACCGGCCGCCTTTCCTGATGATTGACAGATTGAGCGACATCAAAGCGGGCGCATCCGCTGTCGGCTGGAAAGCGGTATCGATCAATGAGCCGCATTTTGTGGGCCATTTTCCCGAATATGCGGTGATGCCCGGAGTGCTTATCGTTGAAGCCATGGCACAGGCCGCGGCCGCCTTCGTGGTGCACACACTGGGGCTGCAGGATCAGCGGCGCATGGTCTATTTCATGACCATCGACAAAGCGCGCTTCCGCCGTCCGGTGCATCCGGGCGTCGTTCTGCGAATGCCGGTCCAGGTGCAGCGGCGCCGGGGGCCGGTGTGGCGCTTCGAAGGCAAGGCCTTCGTCGGCGAGGAGCTTTGCGCGGAAGCCGAATATAGCGCCATGCTGACGGAACATAGTTTGGGGATGGTGGGCTCGCCGGTCCTGTCCGGCGGCGCGGAGTGATGTCGAAGATCCACCCGACCGCCATTGTCGAGGACGGTGCGGCTCTCGGGTCCGATGTCGAGATCGGTCCGTTTTCGCTGATCGGCGGGCACACGCGTTTGGCGGACGGCGTACGTATTCTCTCCCATGTCGTAATCGCAGGCCATACGGAGATCGGGCGCGCGAGCGTCGTGCACCCCCATGCGGTGTTGGGCGGCGGCCCGCAATTTCGCGGCGATACGGGCGCGGAGGCGCGTCTTCGGATTGGCGCTGAAAACATTATCCGCGAACATGTCACGATGAATGGCGGCTCCGTCAAAGGCGGCGGGCTGACGCAGGTGGGAGATCGCGGCTATTTCATGGCCTATAGCCACGTCGCCCATGATTGCCACATCGGCAATGGCGTCACTTTTGCGAACAGCGTGGCACTCGGCGGTCACGTTACGATCGAGGACGGCGTCAATATTGGCGGGCTCTCCGCAATCCAGCAATTCAGCCGCATCGGCCGTTACGCCTTTGTCGGTGGGGTGACGGGCGTCCCGGACGACGTCATTCCTTACGGGATGGCGTGGGGCGATCATGCGCGGCTTGAGGGGCTGAACCTGATTGGGCTCAAGCGCAGGGGCATCCCACGCGAGCGCATCCATGCGCTGCGCGCCGCGTTCCGCGCGATCTTCTTCGGTTCCGGCCGTCTGTTCGAGAGAGCGCGCGACGCCGGCCAGCGCTGGAAGGATTTCCCCGAAGTGAGTGAGGTCGTCGCGTTCATTCTCGCCGACAGCAAACGGCCCATCTGCATGCCGTCGGCTACGCACGCCGGCGCCGAGACGGGGTGAGAGGCATGGATGCGCCGGGTGGAACGCTTGGAATCATCGCCGGCGGCGGCGATCTTCCCATTGTGATCGCCCGCGCCGCCCAGGCCGATGGCCGCGCGGTCTTCGTGCTGGCGCTCGCAGGCATGGCGAACCCGTCGGATGTCGCCGCCTTTCCGCACGGCTTTGCATCGCTCGGTGAGCTGGGGAAGGCCATTCGCCTGCTCAAGGATTCGGGCTGCTCCGAGGTGACGTTTGCGGGCAAGGTTGCGCGGCCCGAATTTTCAAAGCTCAAGCTCGATGCCCGCGGCGCTCTCGCATTGCCGCGGGTGATGGCGGCGGCGCTGAAGGGCGACGATGCGCTTCTACGCTCCCTTGTCGCGATCTTCGAGAAAGAAGGTTTTCGCGTCATCGGTTCGACCGATGCTGCGTGCGGACTCGTGGCGCCTTTGGGGACGCTCGGAAAATTCGCACCGGCTCGCGATTCTGATGGCGACATCCTGCACGCCATCCGGGTTGTCGCCGCGCTTGGCGCGTTCGATATCGGCCAGGCCGCCGTTGTCTGCGAGGGCCTTGTGCTTGCCGTCGAAGCCGCCGAGGGAACCGACGCGATGCTGGCGCGCGTGGCGGCCCTTCCCGAAGCGTTGCGCGGCACGCCCGAACATCGCAAAGGCGTGCTGGTCAAGGCCGTCAAACCCAATCAGGAACGGCGCGTAGACCTGCCGGTTATCGGCGTTCGCACGGTGGAATTGGCGGCAGCCGCCGGGCTTTCGGGAATTGCGATCGAGGGTGCTGCCGCGTTGATCGTGGATCGCGCGCGCGTGACACAAACGGCCGATCGTTTTGGAATTTTCATCTACGGTTTTGCGCCGGAGGATTATCCGCGGTGAGCGCGGATGCGGAATCCAGAACCCTCACCATCATGCTCGTAGTGGGCGAACCCTCCGGCGACAAATTGGGCGCGCAGCTCATGGCCGCGCTCAAACAGGTCGCGGGAAAACACGTGCGCATCGTGGGCGTGGGCGGTGCTGCCATGGCCGCCGAAGGACTCGAGAGTCTTTACCCGCTCGACGCCACGTCCGTCATGGGGCTTCGCGAAGTCGTGCCGCGCATTCCCGCAATTCTCAGACGTGTGCGGGAGGCGTCCGATTTTGCGATTCTGACGCGTCCCGATCTGGTTGTGCTGATCGACAGTCCGGACTTCACCCACCGCATCGCCCAACGCCTGAAGCGCATCGATCCCTCCATCCGCACCGCCAATTATCCGCCGCCGCAGGTCTGGGCCTCGCGCGCCTATCGGGCGCGGAAAATGGCGCGCTATATGGATGCGGTGCTGACGATGTTCGCGTTCGAAGCGGCCTTCTTCGAGCGTCACGGCATCCGGGCCTACAATGTCGGCTATCCCGTGATCGAGCGCGCGGACAAGATTGCCGGCGGCGCGGAATTTCGAAGACGCCACGGGATTTCCGCCGATGCGCCATTGCTGGTGGTTCTGCCGGGAAGCCGCCGCAACGAAATTCGCTTCATCCTGCCGCCGTTCCGAGCTGCGGTCGAAATGCTGGCGCGCGATATTCCCGGTCTGGTCACGGTTCTGCCGACCGTCAGCCATGTTGCGGCTCTTGTGAAAGCCGCAGTCGCGAAGTGGCCGACGCCGCTGCACATCGTGGATACGGAGCCGGAAAAATACGCCGCCTTCGATGCCGCGGACGCAGCGCTTGCGGCCTCGGGAACGGTGACCAGCGAGCTTGCACTTGCCAAGGTACCGATGGTGGTGGCCTACAAGGTCGGCTGGCTGACCTATGCGCTCGCCAAGCCTTTCATGCATGTGCGGTATATGGTGCTGGTGAATCTGGTGCTGGGGCGCAAGGCCATCCCGGAATTCGAGCAATATGCCGCCACGCCGCAAGCCTTGGTGCAGGCGTTAAAACCGTTGCTGACCGACGAATCCGCGCGCGCCAATCAGATGCGCGATCTGGAAGAGGGAGTACGCGCTTTCGGCATGGGGCAGGAGACGCCGTCCTTGCGCGCCGCCCGCGTGGTGCTCGAACTGGCGGGAGCGAAATCTTCCTAATCGCGTCTACTTCACTTGCAATTCCCGTTTCAAAAACACAACGGCGCGATTGAGCGCATCGGTCGCGTTCTTGTCGTCCCAGCGTGCACCGAAGCCATGCGACTCGCCGGGATAGATCACGAGATCGACCTTCGCGCCCAGCTTCTTGGCTTCATCCGCAAGTTGCTTGCCGTTTTCAACCGGGATGATCTGATCGGCATCGCCATGCAGCACCAGAAGCGGTGGAAAGCGCTTGGCCGGCTGACCCAGTGGCCAGGGGTCGGTGCCGTAATAAATCACCGCGGCATTGATCTTGGGATCCAGCGTGGAGGCCCCGGTCGCGAGAATTCCGCCATTGGAAAACCCGACAAGTCCGACCTTGCCGTTGGAGTCTTTCTGCGCGATCAAATAATCGGCGAGGTCGTCGACCAGCTTCGCCCATTGCGGGTAGCGGTCTTCGAAGACATTGACGCCATTAGACATCATCTTGTCGTCCATGTCGCTGTAATAATAGACAAGATAGGCATCGATGCCTTGGGCGGCGAGCGCGGCGGCATAGCGGTTGTTGTTCGCGATTTGCCGGTCGAAGCCGCCCGCGCCATGCAGCAGGAGCGCCGAGGGACGCGGGCCGTTGCCGGGTGCGCGGAAATAGGTGACATGAACCTGTCGCTCCTTCGCGGGCAGCATGATCTTCTGCCCCTGGATTTCGGCGGCGGACGCGGCTGATCCCATCAGCGTCAAAATCGTCAGAGGCGCCAAAAAGCTTCGCGCGATCGAGTTAATGGGGTTCACTCGCCTTTGAGCTGTTTGTCGAGGAATGCAATCGTATGCTTGAACGCTTCGGCGGCCGCGGGATGGTTCAAATCCGCGGCGAAGCCATGGTTCTTGCCCGGGAACGTCACCCACTCCACCGAGGCCCCGACCGCTTTGGCCTGATCGACCAGCCGCTGTCCGAGCGCCATCGGTTGCCGCGTGTCGGCCTCGCCATGCATCACGAGGAGCGGCGGGAAGCGCGCCGGCGCATAGCCTGGCACACGTGAGACGCCGCCGTAATGAATCACGGCCGCGTCGATATTCGTGTCGAGCGGGGTTGCATGCGCCGACAGGTTACCGCCATTTGAGAAGCCGACAAGACCGACCTTGCCGTTCGAGCCCGGCATCTTCTTCACATCGGCAGTCAGATCGCTGACGAGTTTCGCCCAGGCCGGGAAGCGCTTTTGCGTGTAGCCGCCGCGCGTCTTGTTGTCGGCCATGATCTTGGCGTCTTCATCGCTGTAGTAATAGACCATGTAGGCGTCGAAGCCGTGATTGGCGAGTTCGCTCCCATAGTGACGGAAATTCTCGATGCGCCCATCCGGCCCGCCCCAGCCCGCGCCGCCATGCAGCATAAGCGCGGTTGGACGCTTGCCCGTACCGGGCGCCTTGAAGAACTCCACCTTCACGGCGCGTTCGGTGGCGGGCAAGGTCATTTCCTTGCCCTGGATTTCCCCCGCGCTAACGCTTTGCGCAAAGCCTGAAGACACCAGCAGCGCAAGTGCTACCGCGAAATGTCTGATCGGGTTCATGGCGTCATTTCCCTTTCAAAGTCTTGTCGAGGAAAGCAAGCGTGCGCTGAAACGCATCGTCGGCGGCAGGCGTGCCGAGATTCTGCCCGAAGCCGTGATTGATTCCGGGATAGGAATGAAATTCCACGGGCCCGCCGAGCGCTTTCACGGTTTCATAAAGTTTGCGCCCGCGTTCGATCGGCTCACGCGTATCGGCCTCGCCGTGGAAGATCATCATCGGCGGGAAACGCTTGGCCTCATAGCCGGACACGCGCGACACGCCGCCATAATAGACGACGGCCGCGTCGATATTCTTGTCGAGCGGCGTTGCATGGGCCGAAAGATTGCCGCCATTGGAAACACCGACCAAGCCAACCTTGCCGTTGGAATCGGTCATCTTCTTCACATCGGCGGTCAGATCGCTCACCTCCTGCGCCCAGGCGGGAAATCGCTTGACGCTGATGCCCGGCGCATTCGCCTTGCGATCGATGACATCCTGATCGCTGTAATAGGAGACCATGTAAGCGTCGAAGCCATGATTGGCGAGCTCGCTCGCATAATGTTGAAAATTCTCCGTGCGTCCCTCGGCACCACCCCAACCCTGGCCGCCATGCAGCATCAGCACGGTGGGACGTTTGGCATTGCCCGGCGCGCGGTAGAATTCCACCTTCACCGGATGGTCGCTTGCGGGAAGGACCATCTCCTTGCCCTGGATGTCGGCCGCATTCGCGTTACCCTTGATGTCGGCCGCATTCGCGGCAGGCGCGAGGACAGAAACAGCAAGCAGCGCCAGGGGCGCCACAAGATTCCGTGCCAAATGGTTCATGGTCGAGCCCGCTTTCAGTTTGAGTTGCCCAAGGGCGTGGAAGGACCGGTGCCATACGCGGGGTGATGCGCGTAACGGTTAAATCCCAAGGTGACCAGCATCAGCGTAAAGGCGCCCATGACGGCAGCGGCAACCAGCCGCCGCCATTTCGGGCGGCGGCGCGGGTTGTCGTTCGCAGGCCGGGTCGAGGATGGAGAATAATGATCTGCCTCGCCCGGATGCATCCTGTGCCTCGGCTAGCCGCGTTTCTCCGGCGGAATATAATCCCGCCGATGGGGGCCCGTATAGATTTGACGTGGCCGGCCGATCTTCTGCTCCGGGTCCTCGATCATCTCCTGCCATTGCGCCACCCAGCCGACAGTACGGGCAAGCGCAAACAAGGCCGTGAACATGTCGTTGGGGAAACCCAAGGCCTTCAGGGTGATGCCGGAATAGAAATCGATATTGGGATAGAGCTTCTTCTCGATGAAATAATCGTCCTGCAGCGCAACGCGCTCCAGTTCGAGGGCGGTCTTCAGAAGCGGATCGTCATGCTTGCCGAGCTCGTCCAGCACCGCATAGCACTGGTCGCGCATTACTTTCGCCCGGGGATCGTAATTCTTATAGACCCGGTGCCCGAAGCCCGACAGGCGGAACGGATCGCTCTTGTCCTTCGCGCGCTTCACGTATTCCGGCACCCGGTCGATGGTGCCGATCTCCTGTAGCATTTTCAGGGCTGCTTCGTTGGCGCCGCCATGAGCGGGGCCCCAGAGGCACGCGATGCCTGCCGCGATACAGGCAAACGGGTTGGCGCCCGACGAACCGGCGAGCCGGACGGTGGAGGTGGACGCGTTCTGCTCATGATCGGCGTGCAGCACGAAAATCGTATCCAGTGCTTTGGTCAGAACCGGATTGACTTTGTATTCCTCGCACGGCACCGCAAAGCACATCCGCATGAAATTTTCCGTGTAGCCGAGATGATTGAGCGGGTACACGAAGGGCTGGCCGATGGAATATTTGAAGGCCATGGCGGCAATCGTCGGCATTTTGGCGATCAACCGGTGGCTGGCGATCTCACGCTGGCGCTTGTCCGTAATGTCCGTGGAATCATGGTAGAAGGCCGAGAGTGCGCCGACGACCCCTACCATCACCGCCATGGGATGCGCATCGCGGCGGAATCCCCGGAACAGGAAGCTGATCTGCTCGTGCACCATCGTGTGGTAAGTGATGGTGTTCTTGAAATCCGAAGATTGTTTGGGTGTAGGAAGTTCCCCATTCAGCAGCAGATAACAGACCTCCAGGAAGTTTGAGTTCTTCGCCAGCTGATCGATGGGATACCCGCGATAGAGCAGGATGCCTCTGTCGCCATCGATAAATGTGATGTCGCTCTCGCACGACGCCGTCGACGTGAAGCCCGGATCGTAGGTGAAAAGGTCCGCTTCGCCGTAGAGCTTGCGGATATCCACGACATCGGGACCCTCGGTCCCTTTGTAGACCGGAAGGTCGACTTTCTTGTTCCCGTAATTGAGCGTCGCCGTCCCGTTTGGCTTGGCGCCGCTGGCTTTTATGTTCATTTCAGGACTCCGTAGGTTATGGAGCGGCCCTCCCGAAAGGTCCGTGTCGTCTGTTTAAACCCAGCGCCTTAGTTAATTTCGCTGTGAAGCGTATTCGCCTCACATGCAACACAGTTTAATCGCCTTGGGCGCGAATGCGAGTCAAGGCTTCTTCTCGTCCCAATACCGCCAGCACGTCGAAGACCGGGGGGGAGGCCGTCCGGCCGGTCAGTGCGGCTCTCAAGGGCTGGGCAATATCGCCCAGTTTGATCCCTTCGCGTTCCGCAAATCCGCGCGTGCATGCTTCAATGGCGCTTGTGTTCCAATCGGCGCCCTCCAGCTCCAGGGCGAGCCTGCGGAGCCAGCCCCGTGTTTCAGGTGTCAGCGCCGCGGCGGCCGCCTTATCAATTGCGGGCGTGCCGCTGATGAAGAGGAAATCGCCCTTCTCCAGCAGTTCGACCAGTGTTTTGGCCCGCGGTTTCAGAAACGGCATGGCCGCGGCGAGGCGCGCCCGCAGGATAGCGTCGAAGCTGCGGCCGGGACCGATCCGTTGGGCGAAGGCCAGCGTCTCGCCGGCGAGCGCCCCATCGGACATTTCCCGCATGTAATGTGCGTTTATGCTTTCGAGTTTCTTCAGGTCGAAGCGAGCCGCCGACCGGCCGATGCCGGCGAGATCGAACAGCTCGATCGCCTTTTCTGTCGGAATGATCTCGTCGTCGCCATGGCTCCATCCCAGACGGAGAAGGTAATTGCGCATCGCCTCCGGCAGGTAGCCCATATCGCGATAGGCCTCCACGGCGAGCGCTCCGTGCCGCTTAGAGAGCTTCGCGCCATCCGACCCGTGAATCAGCGGCACGTGACCGTAGACCGGCACCGGCCAGCCCATGGCTTGGATGATCTGCAATTGGCGCGCGGCATTGTTGAGATGGTCGACGCCGCGGATCACGTGGGTCACGCCCATGTCGAAATCGTCGACCACAACGGCCAGCATATAGGTGGGCGTGCCGTCGCTGCGCAAAAGCACCATGTCGTCGAGCTGATCGTTGGCCCAGCGCACCGAGCCCTGCACCACATCATGAACGATCGTCTCGCCGGTTTGCGGGGCCTTCAGCCGCACCACATACGGCATATTGTGCTGTTCTGGCCCTGGCGTGCGGTCGCGCCAGCGTCCGTCATAGCGGATGGATAGACCCTTGGCCTTCTGCTCGGCCCGCATCTGTTCGAGTTCCTGCGGCGTCGCATAGCAGCGATACGCCTGGCCTTTGGCGAGCATCTGTTCGGCAACTTCCCGATGACGGCTTACGCGGGCGAATTGGAAAGTCGGTTCTCCATCCCAATCCAGCCCCATCCAGCTGAGCCCATTGAAGATAGCCGCCACCGCTTCGGGCGTGGAACGCTCGCGGTCGGTATCCTCGATGCGCAGCAGGAACGTGCCCCCGCTATGACGGGCATAGAGCCAATTGAACAAAGCCGTGCGCGCTCCCCCGATATGCAGATAGCCGGTGGGCGAAGGTGCGAAACGCAGGACGGGTACGGAATTTTCAGCCATTATGATACGTCTTGGGGGTTGCTCGCTTCTAGCAAAGGGGGGCCATTGCGGATAGGGGCCTCTGGAATCGGGCTGACGCGCCGTTGGCGCGCATTTGCAGCACTCACGTGGCCGCAACAGGCGTCCGCGAATGCTGTTTCGTTTCCTGGCATCGCGGGCGCTGCCGAGCCGCGTTTTCATGCGCGCGCGCTTCAGGTGCTGGCGAATGCCGCCGAACGCAATCTCGCCGCCGAACAGGAGCGCTGGCTTGCCTGGTGGGTCGCCGGCTTCGCCGCCGGGATATTGATCTATTTCGCTCTGCAGACCGAGCCCTCGCTTCCCATGACGGCGCTGGTGGTTGTGACCGCATCGCTCTGCGCTTGGAGCAGGCCCAGAAACGCGGGCACGGCGATGCGGTTCTTCTGCGCCATGATCGCCGCGGGCGGTCTCGGGTTCTCCGCCGCCAAGCTCCGGACCCTTCGTATCGACGCGCCCATCATTGCCCACGATATGGGCCCGGTCCGGCTGACCGGGCGCATCGAAAGCGTGGACATCCGCTCGGACAAACGCGCGCGCATCGTGCTTGCTCCTGCGACGCTCGGAGATGGGAAAACGGCGAGGCCGGAACGTGTGCGGCTGACATTGATGGGAGCCAAGGCCGTGGCCGCGGTGCAGCCGGGTGCTGTGGTATCGGCGCTCGCCGTGCTGCGGCCGCCGCCTGAACCTGCCATGCCGCATGGCTATGATTTTGCCCGCTGGGCCTACTTCAACGCAATCGGCGGCGTCGGATTTACCTACCGCGCGCCCAAGCTGCTCGACGCGCCGCCGCCGGGCCTTCTCGATCTGGCGCGCGCGCGGGTGGAGAATTTGCGCCTTGCCATGACGCGCCGTATCACGGCCGCAATCCCCGGTGCCGATGGAAACATCGCCGCAGCCCTCATCACGGGCGAGCGTGGTGAGATCGACGAAGACGACAACCAAGCCTATCGCGATTCCGGATTGGCGCATGTGCTGTCGATTTCGGGCGTGCATCTGGCACTCGCCGGTCTCGGCATTTTCTGGGCGCTCAGAGCGCTCCTCGCGCTGTGGCCCTGGCTGGCGTTGACGCAGCCCATCAAGAAATGGGCCGCCATCGCCGCATTCGCAAGCTCGAGCTTCTATCTCGCCATCAGCGGAGGGGGATCGCCCGCGGTGCGCTCCTATTTGATGCTGTCGATGATGCTTTTGGGCGTGCTGGCCGACCGTCCTGCGCTTTCGATGCGGGCGGTAGCGCTCGCGGCATTGGCGCTGCTCGCCTATGAGCCGGAGGACATCGTGGACCCGAGTTTCCAGATGTCGTTCGCCGCCGTGATCGGCCTGATCGCGCTGGCCGAATGGGGCGCGTCGGTTGTGCGCAACGACACGCCGGCTCCTGGGCGCGGCGCCCATTTCTGGCGCAAGGGGCGCCGCTATGTCTTTGGGATGCTGCTGGCGAGCGCGGTGGCGACGCTCGCCAGTACGCCGTTCGCCATCTATCATTTCGATCGTGCCGCGGCCTATTCGCTGTTGGCGACGATTATAGACTTCCCGGAAGTTCCCGGAAAGTCCCGGAAAGTCCCGTAAATCCTGGGTTTTTCTGTTCCAAATTCACAACGCAATGGTACTCTCCAGGATCGATTTGCTGGCGGTAACGAGACACATACCGCCAGCAAAACCGCCACCACCGGGGGACACCATTGATTACCGAATCTCAGATTAAATCCGCGCTGCGCGCCGCGCCGACTTGCGGCAAAAAATCGATCGAATTGAAGGATGGCGGCTCGCGCGGGGAGGGCAGGTTGGCCTTGATCGTGCGGGCTGGGGAGAGCCGGATAACCACAGAATGGTACGCAGTCTATTACCGGGGCGGTAAACGCACGACGACGAAGATGGGATCCTATCCGACGTACGGCATCGCCGACGCGCGCAAGCTGTTCCGTGAAGAATATGCCCCGAAAATCTCTAGCGGTGAGAATCCGACTGGTCCTCGGTCGCGCGCGAACAAAATTGGCGTCACGGTACTCGATCTGTTTCAGGCCTATGTCGCCCATCTTAAGGCGAACGCAAGTCCACGGTCGGCCGTAACGGCGCGCTTCATTCTTCTCGGCCCCCCGAGTCGCCCTGGCGGCGCCGCGCGTGCCATCGGAGAAGACATGCGCGCAGCCGACGTACGGCCGGCTGACATAACGCCTCACCTTTCCGAAATTCATGCTCGCGGCTGCGTGGCTCTGGCGGCCGATACGCGCACCTATATAAGCGCGGCGTTCGCGTTCGTGATCAAGTCGGCCAATTCCTATACGCAGCCGGCCGGGGCGACAAAGTGGGGGATCGAGACCAACCCCGTCGCGGCGATCCCGGCTGATCCTGCGGGTGCCCGCATCGGCGATCGTCATTTGTCGCCCTCTGAGTTTCGCGCGTTCTGGAGGTGGCTGGAGCGCGAGGATAGCAACAGCGCTGTCGCGCCAGCCTTGCGCCTGATCATGGCCACGGGTCAGCGCGTGACAGAAATTCTGGAACTCACGAATACCAGCTATGATCGCGGGGAGCGGATGCTCGACTGGCGGAAGACAAAGAATGGAAGGCAGCATTCGATTCCACTGCCCACGCAGGCCCTATCAATTCTCGATGGGCTAGTCGTCAATCGCCATGGGCTGTTTTTCCCGCACGGACGGCGGCCTGACGAGCCGGCAACAATCTACTCTCCACCGAAGGTGATCTATCACTATGCGGAGGATACTGGCGCCGCGCCATTCACCGCGCGTGATTTCCGCCGTACGTGGAAGACCCTCACTGGCGCGGCCGGTCTCTCGAAGGACATCCGTGATCGGCTGCAAAACCACGCCCGCCAGGACGTATCGAGCCGGCATTATGACCGGTATGAATACCTGCAGGAGAAGCGCGCGGCCATGGCGACGTGGTCGGCGTACCTCGACAGGATCCTCGCCGGCGAGTTCGACAAAAATGCCATGAAAGAGGCGGCGTGATGAAGCGTGCTGCAATGTACGGGGAGCCAGACCACGGAAAATCAAGAGCGCGAGTTGCGCGCGGTCGCTATCGGCCGAACGAGAGATCGAGGCCGCGCTGAACCGTGGCGATCGCGGGATCAGGAAGATCGCGCGTGACGTTGGAGTTGGGGTCGGCACGGTCCAACGTATCAAGGTGGCGAGTCCCCATGGGTAGCGAAGCGGTCTCGCGGCTGACGATGTGTCCGGCCAGCGAATAAAGCCTGCGGCGACGATTCATTTCGCCGCGGGCGCGCCTCGCACGCGACGCAAAACGATATTCGCAGAGATTTCGGAAATTTAATCTAAGCCTCCCGACACTTCCCGGAACTTCCCGGAAGTTCCCGTGACTTCCCGCTGTGACGGGATGTGAACGTGTTTTCGAGCGCGTCAACGACGTTTCGAATCTTTCCGTGCGCAGAAATCTCGCCGTCGTGACTCCATGCTCGGGCATCGATGATCCGGGAACATGACTATGAAAGATTTTGCAGAGACATTCCGCCAAACGATTGATGAAATCCACCGCGATGCGGCGGACCTGGGCGTTTCAATGTCGAGGGTGTGCGGGAGTGCAGGCGTAGCTGAACCCACCCCGCGGACGTACCGCCGACACTTGCCTACGACCGTACGGACCGTGGTGAAATTGCAAAACGAAATCGAACGCCGCCGTGCGTTGAGGGCGGTGAGCGATGCGGCATAAAAAAACGCCGCCTCCTGCCAGGGAGACGGCGCTTTCGATCTGCTTGCCACGGCACGAATCGATAATCAAAGGATATTGTCACACCGCGGCGGCGCAAGTGCGCGTGCCTGACGTCGCTCGCGCAGTTCGCGTCGGTGGTGGTGCCATGAGTGGGGCGAACACCGAAATTGCGGCCGTTCGCGACCGCGTCGACCTTGCTGCGCTGATCGGGCGCCGCGTGAAGCTTGCGCGCAAGGGTCGTGCGTCCGTTGGGCTATGCCCGTTCCACAGCGAGAAATCAGCGTCTTTCAAGGTTGAAAATGGACGGTTTATTTGCTTTGGCTGCGGCGCACGGGGCGATTGCATTGATTTTTTAATGCAGGCCGACGGTCTATCGTTTCGTGAAGCGCTGCGTGCGCTTTCGGATCAGGTGGTGGCAATTCCACCACGGGCCGCGGCGCGTTCTTCGCCGGAAGCTTGGCCGAAGGACGATGCGAAGCGGATCGCCGGTGCGATTCGGATTTGGAATGAGTCTGGCGCTCTCCGCGGGACCCCGGGTTGGCGCTACCTCCAAAGTCGCGGCATTGACACCGATGCATTGTCCGATCGCCTCAATGAAGTCCTTCGCTGGCACCCGCGTTGCCCGTGGAAGGATGGCACGCACGGTTGTGTGATCGCGCTGTGGACCGACGCGCTGATGGGCGAACCGCGGGCGATTCATAGGACTGGGATTACAGCGGGCGGCGAGAAAATCGGCCGGCTCGCGCTTGGTCCCAAGAAGAACTGCGTCATCCGGCTCTGGCCCGAAGTCACCCAATCGCTGGTCGCGGGGGAGGGGATCGAAACTGTCCTCGCGGCCGCAACACGGCTGACGCATCGCGGCTGCCCGCTGCGGCCAGCTTGGGCTGTTGGTGACGCAGGAGGGCTCGCGGCGCTACCAGTGCTTCCCGGTATCGAGTCTCTGACGCTGCTCGTGGATCACGATATCAACGAGGTCGGACAGCGCGCTGCAGCAACTTGCTCAAGTCGCTGGACTGCCGCTGGGATCGAGGTGCGTCGGTTGCTTCCAAAGGCGCCCGACTCGGATTTCAACGACGTCGTCGTACTTAACGGTGCCTGGCATGAGGGATAATCGGGACGCGCTCGCCGAAGCGCTGGGCATGCCTCCGGGACCCGAAGACAAGCTTCGTCTCCCCGCGTTTGCCGTTCCAAAGATCGGCGGCCCACAGGCACGCGAATACCTGCAGCGCCTCGTGCACAAGTCCCTTGATCTGATTGTAGAACATGGTGAAGCGAAGGCCTGGACCGAGGGTCGCACTGAAGAATTATTATCCGCCTCAGCCGATCCCGACGGAGAGCGTGCGAAGATTCTCAGTCGGGCGAAACGGGAGGCGAAGCGCCGTTTCACGGCGGAAGTCTTGAAGCCGCTTCGTCTTCAGATCGCCGCGTCCGCGGGGGTAGGGAAAACTACCGCGGTGGCGAACGGTTACAGGAACAAACCGGCGCTTTGGCGAAAGTCGATCTGGTACTTCGCGCCCACAGTCGACCTCTGCGAACAGGTTGTTCGAGACATTAATGAAAATGCTCCCCGCGGCATGCCGCTCGCTCGCGTCCTTGCCGGCCGTACCCACTCCAAGAACGGACGGGTGCCACCATGTCGGCGCGCGAAAATTGTCCAGGAGTCGCAAATTAAGGTTCGCAGCGTATACAAAGCTTTTTGTGACGACGGGGCCGGCCAGCGCTGCGCATTCTATGAGCAATGCGACTACATCGCTGCCCGCCGCGATCAGCGTCCCGGCATTCTCGCATTCCCGCATGCGAATCTCGTCGTTCCGCAATCGAACGACTTGAAGCTTCCAGCGCCGGACTTGGTGATCATCGACGAACGCTGTTTCGATAAGTTTACAAAGAAATCGATTATCCGCGCCGAAGAATTGCAGGACCGCGACACCTATTTTCGGATTGGCGCTCCCGCAGAAGAAAATGCGGGCTATGAACGTCACGCGGAACTCGGCCGTTACATCGCAAAGATCATTATCGAGGAAAAAGATTGGCTACACCGGTTGCGTGCCGACGAAGACAAAGCGCGCCTGGATTCGGGCGTGGGCAATGATTGGTTTCTTATCGGAAATCCGAAATCCCTGCACAATCGCCTCTCCGAGGCCGCAAGCGCCGCCGCAGCCGCGGCGGGCAGCAACATCCAAATCGTACCGACGGATGACGACGGTGCCGTCCGGGAGAAGCTGAGCGCGATCAAATCTCACTCTGGCCGACGGGTGGCAGGGTTGTTTCGTCGGATCCGCCGCGATCTGGAGTCGCCAGCAGAGTCGGTTGCGGTCTTAACGGAAGTGAGCAATGGCGAAACCGTGATCGTCTGCCATGGCTTGAGGGAACTCGCGTTTTCGGAGTCGACACCGCTGCTCATTATAGACGCGGATGCGAGCGAGCGGATTAACAATAGAGTTTTTTCCCGCAGCGACCGGAGCGAGAAACTAAGGCACGTCGACGTCCCGGTGCGTCGCCACGCGAAGTTCATTCAGTGTGATAGCTCGGTTTTCTCGAAATCTGGATTTCATGGTAAGGGTGAGGAAAAATCAAACTCGATTGGAACGAGGGGCAAAGAGCAAATAGACCGCATCGCGGCCTTCGCAAAAAAAGTCGCAGGAGATCACAAGCGACTCCTAATGTCCGCCAACAAGGAAATTCGCTGCGCGGGCACCGGTGAGCCTTGCGGCGCCTGGTTTTTTCGAACTTTGCCCGCGCGTTGAGATCACGCATTTCGGCGCGTTCACCGGCCAAAACCGCTGGTCACGCTTTGACGTGGGGATCATCATTGGGCGCGAGCAGCCGCCACCGGAGTCAATCGAGTGCCTCGCCCGGGCGCTCTATGCTGATGCCCCGCGGCCGACGCTGAACTTCGGCGGGGAATATGTCACGGCGACGCGGCAATACGAGCCCGGCGGCACCCGCTGGGCGGACTTTGATGCGCATCCCGATCCTGCGGTCAATGAGATATGGAGATAGTTCGGGAACGCCAAACCCTTCAGGCCATCGACCGTCTGCGGCTGCTGTGCCCCGACGGTCGCGACCCTGAGGTCTACATTTTGTGCAAAATTCCACTGCCGGGCATCAGCCCAGACCGCCTTGAATCGGCGAAAGAGATTTTCGCTGGCGGTAAAAAGATCGACCAAGCGCTGGCTGGCGGGATTTTTAGCACTAACCCCAACATCTTGGCCCATTGTCATCCCGACCTGTGGGACACGCCGAAGGCGGCAGAAAGGTGGTTAGAGTCACATAAATCAGAAACCCCCAATTTGCATATAGATACTCTTCTTATTGCAAAATGGGGGTTTCTGAATCGGCTTGAATTCCGGGTAAAAAAGCCGGGCTCGCGGCGCTGGTCGATCGTCGAAATCGATGTCGCAAAATACCCGGATCCGGAAAAGATTGTGCGCGCCGCGCTTCGCGTGCCCGCCGCCGTGGAAATCGAATTTCGGGGACCGGCATGGGATGAAATCAGGAAGCGGGCCGAAAACCCGGTGGCAATTCAAACGGCACGGAAGCCGAAATTGTTGGTGTTCATTCGGGCGGCGGAGGACGCAGAGCTGCTGCGCCGCATTCGCGGTCGGCCCCCTACCCAATTCGCGGCCTAATGACCAGCGCGCAGATGTTTCGCGCGGCTGGGCCCTCGGCTGAGATGCGGGATTTCGCTGCCATATTGAGACGGCAGGAGCGGTGGCACTGCCATTTGCGTCCAAACGCGGTCGCTCCGATGTCGAAGGGAACGACGATCGAACGGGCAGAGGTCGGCGTAACGGCCGAGAATCGAAATGCGGCTTTGCGTCCTGGCAGTGTGACGGCACACTCTTCGGGAAATTGAAATGCCGAGGGTACTTCCACCATGGCCGCCACGAAAAATGCCTATGACGCCTTAGTCGAAGAAATCCGCAACGGGTATTTCGACGATGGGGAGCCTGTGATGAAATCCCTGCGTGTCATTACCAGCGACGGCTCCCGCGTTGAGGCGCTCGATGCAAGCGAGCACGTGGCGGAGCTGCTCGCGAGGATTTCTGATGGCGAAGAGGCCTTGGTTAAGGCCCTCGCGCCCATCGTCGACTTGCTGAAATCTACGACCGGCAAGGTTGCCAAGATCGCGAAGGCGCGCCGCGCCGCAGCCCCGAGCATGCCGGCTGACGAGTTTTTCTCGCGCGCGCTGGCGGCCCAAGCGGCCGGTAAAGTCAGCGGGCTGGATATCGCGAAAGCCGAGGCCTGCCTCGCGCGCGGACTTCGCCTGCCGGACGAGATCGTCGAGAAGGTTCTCGGCGATGAAACGTACAAGGCTCTGCCGGCGGAGATGAGTTATCAGGCCTTCATGGACCGCGCCGAAGCTGCGTTGGCAGCCGGCAAGGTCACGCATTTGGAATTCTCACGCGCCCAAGCCGCGCTGATGAATGGCCGCCAGCCTGCGCCCGCGTTCCTTTCTCGGCTGCTGTTTGGCCACTCGGGAACGCTCGCGGCGTGAACCGCCAGCGCGCACGAAAACGCGCTCGCCGCAGCATCAGTCACGCTGTCAGAAAATAAATCGCGGACGTGCTTGACTCGTTGTGTCGGTCGACGTTATCGGTCGTCCATCGGGGCTGCGATGCTCCGAAGTCGGGCAGGACCGGTCCGAGCATGTCGGGGGCAGACGACGTGTTCGGCGAACGCCGCAAGTCGTGATCGAAAACCGTCGGGGGTTACCTCGGCGGTTTTTCTGTTTCGGATCGATCGCGAACATAAAAATATCGAATGGCGAATTTTTTCTTGCGCTTTTCGATGGGTCCGTATACGGATTATCCCGTCGGGGCAGCGACACTTGAGAGGGGGACTGGGGCCAAGGCGGTTCCAGTCCCTTTCGTTTTTGGGCGCAATCCGACCGCACATCACTTGAGTTAGGAGAACTGTGAGCGATTACGACGCGTGGGCTGGGCGGCTACGCCAGCCGCATTTTGACTGGGCCGATGCGACCCAAGAGCTGAAATCAGACGATATCGAACAGTTGACCGAATCTTTCCTCGACAGCGCCACGTTCAACGCCGTGCGCACGCGTGTCCGAGAAGGGTTTGTCCCATCTCGCCAGCTTGACTGGGGATCCTGGGCCGTCCCAGCGACAAAGGATGACATTCTGGCGCACATGGCGAGATGGCAGCCGGGCTGGGACTTGCCGGAGCCGGGAGATGAGACCCACAAACCGCGATTGCAGCGGGCCCGCTGTTTGCAGGCGGTCGAAGCGCTGCCGGCGGATGGCGAATACGTCCTCGTAATCCAAGAATCTTGACCACTCGCGCGTTGCAGCCGTCAAAACAACGCGTGCGGGCACTGAAGTGAGCTACAGCCTTGCAACCAAGTTTCTGACCGCCGTGGCCGTCCATTGCTTCCCCGTGCGGGTCATGATGCCGGTTTCATTCATCCTGGCGGCCATGGCGTTCAACGACAAATTCTCGGCCTGCATCGCATCGATGGTTTCCCGGTAGCGTTCCGCTGCTACATCGGCGGCCTTACGCGCTGCCTGCGCGCCCTTGCGCTGGAATCTGGCAATGTCCGGTGCGTTCTCGCGATAGCCGCCCAGTACCGTCCCACGCGCCTTTGCAGCGGCCAACGCGTCCTTGGTCCTCCGGGAGATAACCTCTCGCTCGTGCTGGGCCATCGACGCCATGACGCCCAGTGTCAGCGTATTTGCGTCCGGTAGGTCGGCGGCTACAAACTTTGCGCCTTCATCCCTCAACCTCATGAGGAACGCTACGTTGCGCGACAAACGGTCCAGCTTCGCAATTACAAGCGTGGCCCCTGTGATCCGGCATCGCTTCAATGCCTTGTCCAGTTCTGGCCTAGCATCGTCCTTGCCCGTCTCCACCTCCACAAACTCAGGCGCAATGATCTTGCCCCCACGGCCAACCACAAATTGCCTCACGGCTTCCCGCTGGGCTTCAAGGCCCAGGCCAGAGCGCCCTTGCTTGGCCGTTGAGACGCGAAGATAGGCCACGAACTTGCTCGATTGCGCTTGCATGTAATGTCTCTCTACGAGAGTTGAGAGTGTTTACATGGGTTAGTGGGCACTTCCCATGTGGCGGATTGCCCCCATCAACGAATCAAGGCTGCAAGCCGCGTGTAGCCGGCGCGAATTCGCGGACGGCCGCGTGAAGGCGCGCCGGCAAAGGCCGGGGAAGTGATCCCGATTGGAAAGGCCCGGGCGACGCAATCGGGCTAGTTCGCATGTTTCACGCAAACCACAAGCGTGTCTTACGAATTGCGCATGTCATTCCCGATAAAGAAGCGGTCAGTTACGCCTCAGCAAACGCCTCGGAAGGTTGAACGCCACGGCGAAAAACATGGCGAAAAGAAAAATGGTGACAAGGCCGGTCCCAATAAGCAGCCGCTGAACCAGCGGTGTGTAGATCCCGTGCGCTGCATCAAAGCCATAGCAAATCGATCGTATACGGTCGCCTATCGTACCGATCCGCCCCTCGCCCGCGTCGATGAGGGCAAGACGCAATTCGGTGGGGTCGAGGGCCAGGCTGGAGAGGCCACGCACGATGCGTCCGTCCCGGGCTATGGCGAGAACGATCGCAGGATGCGCAAACTGGTCAGCCGCAGCGTCATAGACGGCGCGATAACCGATATCGCGCAGGAACATTCGTGTGGTCGGAGCGTCACCCAACAGCACCGCACTCGCCGCGGTAATCTCCTGGCGATGAATTTGGCCTATCGCCATGCGCCGCGCATCATCCGGCCGGTCGTTGGAATCGATGCCGATGACGATGAGTCGAAAATCACTGTTGGGCTTCAAACCGGAGTCGGCGAGTGCATCGGAAGTAAGCGTCAATGCGGTCCCGCACGTCGATTTGCAGGTGTAGTCAACGGGAATGACCAACGCCGGGAGACCTTGCAGCGCCTCGGCGAGGCTCACGGACCTGCCGGCATCGTCCCGAAATGATAGGCTGAGCGGCAACCGCGCTTCGTTCGGCAACGATAAACCTACGTGCGAAAGCTCCGTTTCACTGAGTTCCGCATGAGCTGAGACCGCGAGCATGATGGAGACAGCGAGAACAGGTAGGGAAGTCCATTTCATGGCGTGGCTTCTCGAGAAAACTGGTGTGCGGACCAGGCAAGCGCTCTTTCGAAAATAAGCAACCATGTGCCCCCCACCCCGCATATGGCCGCCGGAATGACGATCCAGAGAATCCAATTCGAGGTTCCGGTTGCCGGAAATATTAGCCAAATCGCCTCAAGGTAGCGCAAAGCGAGCGTCACGCAAGCGATTGTGAGAATAGGTGTGCGGCCCGTGCGGACTCGCATTGATAGAAGCGCGAAAAATGGAACGACGAATTGCAGAATGGCCAGTGTCCAGAGCACCGCGTCCCAGGGCGCCTCAGCACGCCGAAGATACCAGAGGGCTTCATCGGGAATGTTTGCCGACCATATGATGATGTACTGCATCGCCTGTAGATAGGCCCACAAAAGTAGCGTCGAAAGCAATGTCGCGCCGTAGGCATGCGTGCTCTCAGGTTTCTGGTGCCACAGCGTCATGACTAAGGCAAAGCAGAGGCCCGCTAGGAGTTGGGATGCAAGGAAGATGAGGCCGAATTCGGATGAATGGAAGGACGGCTCGAGCGATTCGATCCAATCGATACCTGCGAATGAAGCGACGAGCGCATAGACAATGAGCCCAATGGAGGCCACCCGTATCATCTCCGCAAGCTTCTTCCACGCGCGCGCGGCCCAAAACGCAATCGCGGAAAGACTCGCCAAATAGATAAGCGTACGGAGGATATAGAACCACGGCGTCAGATAAATCACCTTGAGCGGTCCGGGCTCAACACGCGTCGCCCAGGGATAAAGCCATGACAGTCCAACGAAGACGGGAATAAACAACAGTCCGGCCCCTGGAATCGTCAAGGATGCTGCCGCAAGCGGCGCATGCATTCCCTCCGTCCAGGCGGCACGTACAAGATAGGTGGTCAACAGCACGGCCAGTGCGCCCATCGGGATGGACGCCACCGTGACGCACGCTGCTAGATAAGCACTCAATGCCGCTTTCGTATCGACAAACAAACCAACGCCGCAAAGTGCCAAGCCCGTGACAGCTATGGCCAACAGGATGGCTCTTGGCGTCATGGCTGCGCCTCAGTGACAAGCTTGCCTCTTTCCGCAGGGGGCGCGTCGTCGAGTGAGGCGTTCTCGCTCAGCTGCAGCGCGCGGATATAGGCAACGATCGCCCACCGGTCCGCCGGCATCACGCGATCGGCGTAAGAATACATGACGCCATACCCATTGCTGATGACGTCGTAGAAATGCTGATCCGATGCGGCTCGAAGCCTCTCCTGATGATAGGTTGGAGGCGCCGGAAACCCGCGCGCGACGATCATCCCGCGGCCGTCGCCGAGGCGCCCGTGACAGGGGGAGCAGAATACGTCGAATTCATGCTGTCCACGCTCCAGCAATGCAAGTGTCGGGATTGGCTTTTCCGCCGCCTGTTTTGTTCGCGCCGCGTCGCCACGTGCGACAGAGCCCAGAGGCGGCCTCTGCAGGATGCGGTTGTTTGGAAAAAGTTCTGCCGGCTTGTACTCGTTGTCCTTGGGCTGCGAAATCATGTCTTGATTGCAACCGCAGAGCGGAATCAGAAGAATGACCGGAATAAGAAATCGGATCATTCCGGCACCAGCTCCACGGCGTCCGCCTTCAGATTCCGCATGAATTCGGCCGTCTTTGCGGAATCAAAGCTGGGATCATGCGCGCCGATGCAAAGGAAAAAGCGGTCACTGGAGGCGCGGCCAAAACTGGGCGCATTGAACACCGGATGATAAAGCTTCGGAAGTCCGTTCAATGCGAGCATTCCCAACGCGGGGAAAAGTGCCGCGAACAACACCGTCAGCTCAAACGCTACAACCGCGAAGGCGGACCAGGCGTATTGCGCGCGCCCCCCTACGTTGAGTGGATAGTCGAAATTGACGTAGACCTGCATCGCCAACGCGACTCCTGCGCCAAAAAACCCGCCGGTCAGGCCCAGCCAAAACACGCGATTGTCGTTTAGCTCCAAGATGCCGTTCAGTTCCTCCACCGGAAAGGGTGTGAAGGCGTCGAGATGGCAGTAGCCCTCCTGCTTCGCGAGCCGCGTAGCCGCGACGAGTTCTTCCGGGCTCTTGAACGCGCCGATGATCCCGTAAAGGGCGGAATTATCCGGCATGACTGCCCTCCTTGTGTTCTTCGTGCAGCACCTCTTTGGTTTCAAATATGGAGATCACCGGAAAGACCCGGATAATCAACAGGAATGGAACGAGGAATACTCCTATGGTGCCGAAATAGGTTGCCCAATCCCAGAAGCTTGCTGTGTAAAGCCCCCATGACGAAACAAGGAAATCGCGATAAAGGCTGGTGACGAGAATCATGTAGCGTTCGAGCCACATGCCGATCACGACCGAGGTTGCGATCGTAAAGAATGTCCAGGGCGTGCGACGGACCGAACGCCACCAAAGGCCCTGCAGCACGATGAAGTTGAAAAAAACCGCGCCCCAATAGCTCCATGCGTAGGTGCCAGAAAACCTATCCTGGAGTGTCTGAAGATCGTGAACATTGCTCGAATACAGAGCATCGAATATTTCAAAAACATACCCATATGCCGTCATGAATCCCGTTGCGAGCAGCACTTTACCGAGGACGTCAAGATGGTCGTCGGTCACTAGATTTTGCAGATTAAAGAGCGCGCGGATCGCTATCGCGATTATGGCGACCATCGCAAAACCGGAGAAGGCTGCCCCCAGCACAAAGTAAGGCGGGAAAATCGTGGAATGCCAGCCGGGAATTTGGCTTGAGGCGAATAGCAACGATACTTCGCTGTGCACCGAGACAACCAAGGGCACTGCAAGTGCTGCGATCAGCCGGTAGCATTGACGCCAGCGCATCCAATGTATTGCCGATCCGCGCCATCCAAGCGATGTCACGCCGAAAAATACCTGCCAGCCGCGCTTTCTTGCACGGTCGCGCGCGGCGCCGAGATCGGGGATGAGCCCGATGTACCAAAAAATGACCGAAACGGTGAGGTAGGTGAGAACGGCCCAGATGTCCCATTCAAGCGGGCTGCGGAACTGGGGCCATACCCCCATGGTGCTGGGATAGGGAAACATCCAATAAAGAAACCACGGACGACCCAAATGCAGGACAGGATAGAGACCAGCGCAGACAACGGCGAACAATGTCATTGTCTCGGCGAAGCGATTTAGCGAATTACGCCAGTCGCGGCCCATAAGAAGAAGCAGCGCAGAGATCAAAGTTCCTGCATGCCCGATGCCCAGCCACCAGACATAATTGTGAATGGCGAAGGCCCAATTAACTGGAATATTCAAGCCCCACACGCCCACTCCGCGCACGAACAACACCGTGGCGGATACGAGGAAAAGCGTAAAAAGTGCGAATCCGAGACAGAGCGCTATGAGCCAACGGCTGCGGGTCGGAAAATGGAGCGGAATTCGCGCAATCTGGTCGGTAACGTCACCGAGATCCTGATCGGGCGGAAGAACGGGGCGAGCTGCATCGGATGCAAACGACATTAGCTTTCCTCGCCCTCGTCCTTCCACTGCGCGAGATACGTCGTGCGCGGGCGCGTTCCCAATTCCTCGAGCAGGGCATAATGACGCCCGCTTTGCCGGCGTTTGGCGACTTCAGAATCGGCGTTATTTAGATTGCCAAAGACGATGGCTTTGGTCGGGCATGCCTGTTGGCAGGCGGTGACGACTTCGCCGTTTTTTATGGCGCGATTTTCTTTATCGGCGGTTGCGTGTGCCCCTTGGATACGCTGTATGCAATAGGTGCATTTCTCCATTACGCCACGGGCACGCACGGTAACGTCGGGATTGTGCGCCGCAATGGTGGATGGATCGTCGCCGCCCGTGTAATCGTACCAGTTGAAGCGCCGCACCTTGTATGGGCAATAGCTGGAGCAGGTGCGGGTGCCAATGCAGCGATTGTAAACCTGCTGATTTACACCTTCGTCGCTGTGCACGGTCGCGTTCACCGGGCATCCCATTTCGCACGGCGCCTTTTCGCAGTGCATGCAGGGCACGGGCTGAAAATAGCTTTGCGGATCCTCGACATCGCCGGTGTAATAGCGATCGACACGGATCCATTGCATTTCGCGGCCCATGGCGACCTGCTCTCGGCCAACGATCGCAACATTGTTCTCTGCCGTACACGCGGTGACGCAGGCATTGCAGCCGATGCAAAGATCAAGATCGATAACCATCGCCCAGGCGACGTCGGTTCCTCCCCATTCCGGATAGAAGCTCGGTTGCGCAGGTGGTTTGGCCAACGCTGGGCGCGCGGCCGTCACCTCGCGCACGAGGTCGAAACCGTCCATACGGTGATGAAGCTGTGTGCTCGCGAGCCTGTGCTCACCCTTGGCGCGGCGCAATGTGCCGACGGCATGCCATGCGTTTGACGCGGGGCGAACCGCATAAGCGTTGTAGCCGATGTCGCCGGCAATATGACCGCCGTTTTTACGGCCGTAGCCCAAAAACAGTGTGACAGTGTTGGATGCCTGCCCCGGCATGATCCAGACAGGACCTATGACTGTGCGATTGCCAACAGCGATTTCGACATTATCGCCATTGGCAAGAACCACGCGTTCCGCCAGCGCGGGGCTCACCAGAACGACATTGTCCCAGGTGATCTTTGTTAGGGGCTTGGGCAATTCCTGGAGCCAGCCGATGTTGCCAAAACGCCCATCCCAGACGCTCGGATCGGGACGAAATACGATGTCGAGCTGATTGTTCAGGGATTGGGTGACAATGGTGCCAGTGTTGGCCGCCGGAAAGGGCGTATCCATCTCAACAGCAGTGCCGGAAATGAAACCTGCGTCCAGAGCATCCAGCCAGCGCGGCCCGAGCGGATCGCCTAGCCGATCCTTCCAGGTGAGACGCACAGCCGTGGCTGCATCGGGGTCGACGACTCCCAGAAGCATGTCAAGCGCCTGATGCACCGATATCACATTGTAGAATGGTTCGATCACCGGCTGCACCAGCGTGACCGTGCCATCGACGGCTCGCCCATCGCTCCAACTTTCAAGCATGTGCGCCAACGGGAGATGCCAATTCGCGAGGCGTCCCGTCTCATCGGCGTGATAGCCGAAATGGATCCGCTTATTTACGCGGCCCATGGCATCCGCAAATGCCAATTCTCCGGGTGCGGAATAGGCCGGATTGCTGTCGATAACGATCAACGTATCGACTTCGCCGGCCTTCATTGCCCCGACGAGAGTAGCGATTGTGCTCGCATGCTGAGGCATGAAGATGAAAGGTTCGCTGTATCGCACCGTCGCACCGGCGTTTCCAAGTTTCTGATTGACCAGCGGCGCGAGTTCTTGAATTTCGAGCGGAAGCTGACCGCCGATAGTCAAAAGCGAGCGACCGGCGTGCTGCTGAAGATCACGCGCGGCGGCTACCACCCAGGCTTGCTCCTTCGCGGAAAGTTGCACAGTGCCCGGGCCCGTAACCCCGATTGCTGAGGCCAAGGCCGCCGCAATATCGGGCAAGCGCGAAGCATCGACTGGAATTCGCCTATCCGCGACGGAGCCCGTGAGCGAGGGCGTGGATTCGGCCATATACATACGCATGCGCTCCGCGCCGGGGCGCTCTTCGCCGCGCCGCGAAGACCAAGCGGACGCGTTGCTTACTTGTTGCGGGCCAGGCCCCAGCACATCGTCTTCGATGCCGACAAGGACATCGCATTGAGAAAGATCGTGATGAAGGTGCATGGGCCCGCCTCGTGCATCGGAAGCGGGTTCGAAGAGATACAGTGCTGCCTGAGGAAACTCAGCCAGAAATTGCGTCCATTGCCTTATTAACGTAGCTGACGTCGTGTGCCCCATTAGGACATGGACACCTTTGCCGCCTTGCGATTTCCAGTGGTCCCTAAAAGATGCGATGGCCTGCTGGAAGTCCGCCCATGTTGCCGGTACGCCATCGCGGAGCGGTATGTTGGAACGGTCCGGATCGTAAAGCCCCAAGATCGCGGCTTGGGTGAAGACATCGCTCGCGCTCGATCCGATCGGGTGTTGGGCGTTACCGTCAAGCTTAGTCGGCCGCCCATCATAGCTCGTCGCGATCGCGGGCTGGGCGTAACCACCAAACATTGTTGCCGTCGCGTAATAACGCGGCACACCCGGCACGAGATATTCCGGCTGCTCGACAAAGGGCGCAGCCAAATCGGCGCGGCTCCTCTCGCTGCATCCGGCGAGGCCTGCAAGCGCGAATGATGCTGCCATGAGGCGCAGGAACTCGCGCCGTCCGTTTTGCGGTACTTCGGCTGCCGCCGGAAATTCCGCCGTAAGCCATTCCCGAAAATCGGGTTCGTCGGCAACCTCTTCCAGACCTGCCCAGAAGGTGCGGCCACGCGTGCCGTGTAATTTTTGACGGATTTTCTCAAGCTGCAAGGATGGGGTGCGTGCAGTTTTCATCGGTGGCACACCGAACAATCGGTTAGTTCGCCGACGCGGATGTGATTTTGCACGAGCAGACTGCTGCCAAGCGCAGCGAGATCTCCACGCGGCCGCCAATTCATGTGGGTAATTTCATTCGCCGGTCGCAGTGCGGGCGCGGGGTTGCGGTGGCAAGAGATGCAGAACTGCATCGTCAGTGGAACCGCTTTGTAGGTCAGCGCCATCTCATCGATGCGGCCGTGACAAGAAACGCAACCCACGCCCTTGGCGATATGCACGTCGTGCCGGAAATAGACATAGTCGGGCAAGCGCGCCACGCGCTGCCAAACGAGGGAGCGATCCTGGCTGAGGCTCTCGCGGACGGGCGCCAACATCGGTGCACCTGTCCATATCTGCGAGTGGCAGGTCATGCAGATATGGGTGGCCGGAATGCCTGCGCGAGGTCCGTTAGCGACGGAGGTATGGCAATACACGCAGTCCAGCCCCAGCCCTGCGACATGGTGTTTGTGGCTAAAGGGGACGGGCTGAGGAGGGGGATGCAAATTCGCGCCCGTCTCGAAGTCTGATCGTGCCCAGGCAATCGCAAGCGTCACGCTCGCAAGCGCAAAACACACGCCGCTAACAACAGCGAAGCGAATCCATAGATCGGCGGCAGGCGTGAAGATTCGGGACATGCGGGTGACCGCAGAGATTGGCGCATTAACGCGGGTTCGAGCCAAAAGTTCCGCTATGCGCCGGAACGTCCGGCCACGTTTTGCGTTTCTTGATCAGCTCAAAAGGGGGGTCACATGCTGCAAGCTCTCACCCCTGTCTTAAAACCTGCCGCAAACGAACCCACGGACATTAGCGGCCTCCTGATGGCTTATCTGGCGATCAGTCTCATCGGTACCGTGGTGGGATTATCGCTTCTATTGCGCATCATATTCCCCAGCGCCCGAGATGCACCGCCTATTTCAAGCTTGGCCGATTTAGGCGGACTGCTACAGCTTCAAATCGACGAAGCGGGAGATTTTCAGAAATTGAGACGCGCAGAAGACGAAAGCCTGAATTCGTACGGATGGATAAATCGTAATGATAAGCACATCCGCATTCCAATTAGGCGCGCAATGGAGCTGACAGCCAAGCGTGGGATTCCTGGTTGGCCGACAAGGCGATGAGTAGCGCATTCGTGCGGTAAATTGCTTTGCCTGAAAAATAACGTGGCGGCCAGGATGCAGTGGATTCCTTTTTTCACGCCGGGCGATTCGCAATACTCGAACGACGTCGATTTGCTTTTCGTCGGTCTTTTGACTGCAAGCGTGTTGATGCTAGTGCTTTTGTTCGGCCTGATGCTGATTTTTATCGTGCGATTTCGCGAGAATAGCGGCGTAAAACGGCCTCACCCAGCCGAAAAGAGTTGGCGCTGGGAAATTGCGTGGACGAGCGCGACCGCATTGATCTTCGTCATCATGTTCGCATGGGGCGCATCGCTCTATGTGCGCATTTATCGCCCGCCCGACGACGCGCTTACGATCAACGTGGTGGCCAAGCAATGGATGTGGAAAGCCGAGCATCCCGGTGGCCAAATGGAGATCAATGCGCTCCACGTTCCAGTTGGACGTGCGATCCGGCTTATCATGGCTTCGCAAGATGTGATCCATAGCTTCTTCGTGCCCGCGTTTCGCTTAAAACACGATGTCGTGCCCGGCCGGTTCCAATCGCTCTGGTTCACTGCGCTACGGCCTGGGACATTCCAGCTTTTCTGCGCCGAATATTGCGGCACGGACCATTCGCGGATGACCGGAAGCATCGTCGTGCTTCGGCCCGCCGAATATCAGGACTGGCTGCGGGATCAGGTCGGTGGCGACACCCTGGCAGCGGAGGGTGCAAGTCTCTTTCGCTCCTTGGGATGCAGCGGCTGCCATGCCCCAGGCAGCACAGTCCACGCGCCACGGCTCGAAGGCGTCTATGGCAATCCCGTACCGTTGTCAGATGGGACCATAGTGCCGGCGGACGACCGCTATATCCGCGATTCCATCTTGCAGCCTCGATCCCAGATCGCTGCCGGCTACGAGCCAATCATGCCGGTCTTTGCTGGCCAAATCTCTGAAGACGAGTTGTTGCGTCTTGTCGCCTACATCAAGTCGCTCGCCAACGCGAAGAGAGGGGCACAATGAACGCGCACGCGCCAGTCAATTATCTCACCACGGACTACCGCCTTTCGTCCTGGTTCACCACCACCGACCACAAACGGATCGCCATTCTCTACTTCGCAACGATCACGTTGTTCTTTTTCATCGGCGGCATGGCCGCGACGATCATACGTCTCGAATTGGCGACGCCGGCGGGCGATTTGGTTACCTCGGACGTCTACAACCGCCTTTTTACAATTCACGGCATCGTCATGGTGTGGTTATTTCTCGTGCCGTCGATCCCGACGACTCTGGGCAATTTCCTCGTCCCCCTGATGATCGGGGCCCGTGATCTGGCTTTTCCGAAGCTCAATCTGCTCAGCTGGTATTTGTTTGTTGCTGGTGGAGCGTGTGTTCTTTATGCGCTTTTCGTCGGCGGACTGGATACAGGCTGGACATTCTACACGCCGTTCTCCTCGACCTATTCCAAAGGAAATGTGTTCGTGGCCGTCCTCGGCATTTTCATAGCCGGATTGTCTTCCATCCTAACAGGGCTGAATTTCATCGTCACGATCCATCGTCTACGGGCACCGGGCCTCACTTGGTTCCGACTCCCGCTCTTCATCTGGGCGATCTATGCGACAGCCATCATTCTCGTTCTGGCTACGCCCGTTCTCGCTATGACCTTGTTGCTCATGACGCTCGAACGGGAGTTCGGCGTTCCCATCTTTGATCCGGCGCGCGGCGGCGACCCGTTGCTGTTTCAGCATCTCTTCTGGTTCTACTCGCATCCTGCTGTCTACATTATGATCCTACCCGGCATGGGCGTTGTAAGCGAATTGATACCCTGCTTCTCGCGCAAGCCGATCTTTGGATACAAATTCGTCGCGTGGTCGGCGATCTCCATCGCCATCGTGGGCTTTCTCGTTTGGGGTCATCATATGTTCGTCAGCGGGCAATCGGTCTTCGCTGGCGTCGTTTTTTCCTTGATGAGCTATCTGGTTGCGGTACCCTCCGCGATCAAGGTCTTTAACTGGACCGCGACGCTACATGGCGGATGGATCAAATTAGATTCGCCAATGCTCTATGCCTTGGGCTTTATCGGCCTGTTCACAATAGGAGGGCTCAGCGGGCTTTTCCTCGCCTGTCTCGCCTACGACGTCTATGTCACGGACACATATTTCGTGGTGGCCCATTTCCACTACATTATGGTCGGCGCCACGGTGACGGCCTATTTCGGCGGGCTGCATTTCTGGTGGCCGAAGATAACCGGCCGTCTCTATCCGGAATATTGGGCGCGCGCGGCAGCCATCGTTATTTTCTTCGGCTTTAACCTAACCTTTTTTCCGCAGTTCATCCTGGGCGTTCTCGGGATGCCGCGGCGCTACCATGTTTATCCCGCAGAATTCCAAGTTTGGAACGTGCTTTCCTCAGGTGGCGCTTTCGTGCTGGCCATCGGCTATCTCATGCCACTAATCTATCTGAGTTGGTCCATATTCTGGGGCAAGCGCGCGAGCGCCAATCCTTGGGCCGCTACGGGCCTTGAGTGGCAGACCCTCTCCCCACCGCCCAAATACAACTTTGCCGTCACGCCGACGGTTGTGCGCGAGCCCTACTGCTATACGCCGGAGGCGTTGCCGCAGAATGGTTGAGATGCACCCCGAAATGCAGTTCTCCGACCTTGGACAGCAGCAGGAGATCGCACGTCTAGGCATATGGGTGTTCCTCGCAACCGAAATCCTATTCTTTGGCGGGCCTCTGCTCCTCTACACGGTCTATCGCGGCGCGTATGCGCAAGGGTTTGCGGCGGCCGCGCGCCACACGGACATCCTGATCGGAACGGCCAATACGTTCATCCTCTTGACAAGCAGTTTTCTCGTCGCTTGGGCAACAGAAGCCATCAAGAAGGACGATGGCCGTTTGACCGCGCTCTTGTTTGGGGCCGCAGTTTTTCTCGGCCTTGTCTTTCTTGGCCTGAAAGGTATGGAGTATAGCAACGAATATCACGAACAACTCATTCCGGGCTTCGGTTTTGCATTCGCCGAGGCCGAGCGGAATGCGGCCCTTCTATTTTTCACGTTCTATTTCATCACCACGATTCTGCACGCAATCCACCTCATGATCGGAATTGTCCTGCTCATTGTAATAGCGCGGCACGCTGCAAAGGGACGATACGGTGCTGGTTATAATGCGCCTGTGTTCGTTAGTGCGCTTTACTGGCATTTCATCGATCTCGTGTGGATTGTCCTATTCGCCCTCATCTATCTGCCAGGGCGGAGCGGCCCATGACCGCAAACAGCAGAAGCTGGAAACCGCCCGCAAGACTTGGGATTGCCTGGATCGGTCTTGTGCTTTTGCTTGGCAGTACGGTCAGCCTATCCTTTGTACCGCTCGGCTGGGAGAACACGGCCATCGCATTGTTCATAGCCTTCGCAAAGGTAGCGATTGTCGCAGTGATTTTCATGGAACTCGATAAAGGCAAAGCTCTGGTGCGAATCTTCGCACTCGCCGGCTTAGTGTGGCTGGCGATCATGTTCTGGTTCGTGCTCAACGATTATGCCACACGATCCGAATTTCCGCCGCCGGCGGCGGCACGGCCAGCACTAAGTGACTCTTCCGATCATTAGTCGTCTCAGCAGTCATCATCACACTTGTCTTGTCTGGAACGAATGTGATCGAAAGCCGTTCGGCATTCGCGCGGTATACCGATGGCAAAGGAAAAAACATGGCAGCCAAGGACGAGGGTGGACATGAGGTCCATTCCGACGGTGCCGCGGGCGGTTGGGGTTCGCTGCGCGGGATAGGCCGCGTGCTTCTGGAAGAGCACGATACACCGGAAGTAGCGGCGACCTTGATGCGGCAGAACAAGCCGGGCGGCTTCATGTGCGTTTCCTGCGCCTGGACCAAGCCTGCCGATTATCATCCGTTCGAGTTCTGCGAGAATGGTGCCAAGGCTACGCTGTGGGAGCTGACGAAACGGCGCTGCACGCCCGAGACCCTGGAGAAGCATACGCTCGCCGAATTACGCGAGTGGAAAGACCATGACCTTGAGCAGTTGGGTCGGCTGACACATCCGATGCGTTACGACGGCAGAAGCGACACATATGTCCGATGCAACTGGGACGACGCCTTTGCCGCCATCGGCGCCGAACTGACAGCCTTGGATCCCAAATCGACCGTCTTCTACGCTTCAGGCCGTGCCAGTCTCGAGACGGCGTTTCTGTACGCTTTATTCGCGCGGCTCTACGGTCACAACAATCTGCCAGACAGTTCCAATATGTGTCACGAGACGACTTCCGTCGCACTGAAAAAGGTTATCGGCGCCGGCGTTGGAACCGTAGTGCTCGACGATTTCGAGAAATGCGACGCTATCTTCTTTTTCGGTCAGAACACCGGCTCTAATAGCCCCCGGTTCCTCCATGATCTGCAAGCCGCAGTAGAACGTGGGGTAAAGATCATCACCTTCAACCCGGTGCGCGAGAAGGGTCTGGAGGTTTTCATCAATCCTCAGAATCTCGCACAGATGCTGACGGGCAGCGAAACCCATATTTCGTGCCAATATCATCAAGTAAAGGCCGGCGGCGACATCGCCGCGCTTTTGGGTTTGTGTAAGCACGTGCTGGAAGCCGACG
>DASYEG010000007.1:0-4664 GCA_036499145.1 Micropepsaceae bacterium
TCACTTGCGACTGCGCCTGAGCCCGCGTGAGGGGGATCGCATAGATGCGAACATCCTGGCTGGAGACGGCCAACGCATAACCCCCTTCCCCCAGAAGGGTGACCTTGACGTAGAGTTCGCCGGGACGAAGCGCCTTTTGCAGGTCGTCGAGTGTGGTTGTTGCGGCCAGAAGCTGCCCGTAGCGGGGATTGGCTTGAAGCAATTGTTGCTGCAGGCCCTGCAGCCGATCATTGAGCGCCTTCAGCTCGGAATTGTCGGCATCGCGAAGCTGCGCGGAATAATCGCCCGCTTCCTGACGGCGCTGGATCTCGGAGGATTTGATGGTGAACTGACGCTGCGCATCTTCGAGTGCGCGCGCTGCAGCGGCCCCGGTACCGGATTGGCTGAAACGTGCCGCCAGCCGCGCGATGGTCTGTGCGCTGGCCTGGCTGACGAGGGACTGCAGGGCGTCGAAGAAGCGGCGCTGGTAATCGCGAGCGCGCGCCGGGTCCGATCGGGACTGGGCAATCAAGAGATCGAAATACGGCTTCGTTTCATCGGCAGAATCGCCCAAGGTCCCGCGCGATTGCCGGAACAGATCGAACCCGGTCGCATAATCGGCTAGCGCCTGCTCCGTGGCGCCGGTTTCGGCCTCGATCCGCGCCACATTCAGATAAAGCGCGGCTTCCGCAGGCGTGACCGCAAGGTCGCGCCGCAGCTGGAAGATCTTCGTTGCATCCAGCAAGCGCATACGGGCCTGCTCGGCGCGGCCTGCCTGCAAATCGAGCTTGCTCAATTCGTCCAGAATGCGGGCACGCAACCACGCCGCCGAAATCGTCAGACGAGGATTGGCGAGGATCATATCCGCGCGTTGCAGATTTTCTGTGGCTCCGGCCGCATCGCCGATGCGCAGACGCGCCGCGCCGATGACGTAATAGGCTTGGGCATTCTGCACCTGCATGCGTTCGGCCGCCGTCAGAGTGGTGACTTGAAAGACGGTCATGTTGCCGCGCCGGTTCAGATTCGCCGCGAGCGACGGCGTGATCTGCAATCCGATATCCGTGGTGACCAGCCCATCGTCCACATTGCCGGTGCCCGCCTGCGGATCGATTTGACCGCGCAGCGCAATGGCCCGGTTTGCCGCCGCTTCCGCTTCGGCGAATTTGCGCTGATTGAGAAAATCCAGGGCGCGATAATTCAATGTCAACGCATCGAGCCGAATATCCTTGAGCATCGATGCGGTCACGGCCGCCTCGGAAAAATGGCGCTCGGCTTCCGCGAAACGGCCTTGATTGGAAACATTCAGGGCCCAGTTGATCTGAGCATAGGCTCTGTCACTCGGGGCGATGTTCTCTGCTGTGGCAAGCAGCCGAAAATCGCGCTCCGCGTCGTCGAAATTCCAACCCTGATTCTGGATGTACGCGTGCTGCCGCAGGAACTCCGGCGAACGCTGCGCGGCATCCGCCGCCGCGGCGAGATTGCTGGCGGCATCCGCCGAGAACTGCGCGCCGGCCTGAAGCCGCGCAGTGGCTGCCGGAGGATCGGAAGCGCCGGTTGCGACTTTGAGCGCCAGTTCAATGAGATCGGACAGCGCCGCCATGCCTTCCGACACGGTGACGGTGCTGCCATCGTCCACTTCATAAACGGAGTAGGGCACCTTACCGGGCACCGATTGGCAGTCCATACGGGTGGCCTCGGAAAGCCCGGCAATGTTTACCGGCTTTCCCACGCCGCACGCTGCACGCGCCTCCAGCGCTTTGCGCCAAAGACTCCCCGCTGCGGACGGTGATGGATCGTCTGAAACGAAGGTATAGACATGGCCCAGTGGAACATCGGACCATCCACGGCAGGTGATAACCCACGCTTTCGCATAGGGCACTTGCGCGGCGGGATCGTCATAGCGGGGCGCAGCCTGGCAGACCGCGCCCGAGTTGCTGCTCTGGCCCAGCGAAAACACCTCCGGCGCCGCGGCCAATGCCGGTCGCATTGTGCCGAAAGCTGCAAGCGCAGCAATGGCAATGGAAAAGAAGGATAGCCTGAAGCGTTGGAGTTCTCGTCTCATGGCTGGTCATCCAACTCGTCATTGCCTGCGCCAGTTATCGTCGGATCGTTCTGATTGTCATCGTCCACACCCCTGACCGTAAGCAGGCCCGCGAGCCCCACGGGTTGAATCGCACTGATATTGAACTGGATATTCGTGCAACTGCCGCCCTGGCCGATGATGCAATTGTCCACGCGATAATGATTGTTGAAAATCGGGGGAAAGAGCCGGACCGATGCGGCGCTTGCTATGGCGCTGGCCGCAAGAGGTACGCCATCGATTACGAGAGTGCCGAACATATTGACCACAAGCGGGCGTCCGCTAATCGAAATTGCCGTCGAGGCGCCGAAATGAAAGATACGAACGCCATCGGGAATGGTCTTCGTACCTGTGTTCTGCTGGAGAATCGTCCCCGGCGATTCCACTTTCACGCTGTTAGCGAGGATGAAGACATTCGCGGTTTTGGCGGGCTCCAGCGTATCGATCAGCAGATCGATCGCGGCCGGATCCTCAAGGTTGCGAAACAGCGGTATGAAACCTTGGCCATCGCCATTGTCGCCGGAGCCCATGAGGATATTTCCAGCCGCGGTGAGGCTCACATCGTTGGCCTGAAGTTTTCCGCCACTGTTGTCCGCGCCCGTTACCGTCAGACTGCCCGAAGTCGTCTTCAGCGTGATGTTCCCCGAGCCCAAGGCGGGGCCGCCGCTACTATCCAACGTACCGGTTCGCACGAACCCCTGAACATCCAGGGCCTGAGAATTGTTCAGCGTGAAATCGCCGGTGGTGAGCGCGAAATCGCCCAGCGTGTCGACGGCATTGCCCGCGTTTGCGAAATCCGCAGTCCCCTTCGTCGAACCGGTGAGCAATTTCGCCTTGATCGCGCCACCCGCCGCTTCGATGCCGCCGCCCGTGTCAGTGAACGTCAAGGTCTGACCCGCGGCGTTCACCGTACCGGTGATGGTCAGCGGCACGCTGTCCACGACGCTCAGCGGTCCCGAACCGTTGTTGAAATTGCTCAGCGTACCGATGGCATTCGCAGGGTTCGAGAAATCGGCTTGTCCCGCCGATGCCCCGGTAAGGGTGCCGGCTTTGACGATTCCGCCCGACGCGTCGATGGCACCGGCCGGGTCATTCAGTGTGAGAACCTGGCTCGCCGCGTTCACGGTTCCGGAAACCGTCAATGGGACGGTATCGCGGATCGAGAGCGGACCGGAAATGTTGGTGAAGTCGCCCAATACGGCAAAGGAATTTGCCGCATTGGAGAAATCCGCAAAGCCGGCGGAAGCACCGGTCAGCTTTGCCGTTTTGATGATGGCACCGCTGGCGTCGATTCCGCCGCCGGTATCGACAAGGGTGAGGGTCTGGCCGGTGGCGTTCAGGGTGCCGGTGACCGAGAGGGGCAGGGTGTCGGTGATCGCGGTTGGCCCCGCGGTATTGGTGAAGGGGCCGAGATTGCCAAAGCTGTTGGCGGCGTTGGTGAAATCGGCCGTGCCGGCGGCGGAGCCGGTCAATGTGGCTGCCTTGATCACGGCGGCGGCTGCGTTCGTACCGCCGCCGCTATTGCTCAGGGAAAGCGTCTGACCCGTGGCATCGATCGTGCCGGTGACGGTCAAGGATGTGCCGTCCGCGATCGACAACGAACCTGAAGTGTTGGTGAAGTTGTTGAGCGTGCCGATGAGGTTGCCGCTATTCGACAAATTGACGGCACCGGTGGACGAGCCCGTCAGTGTTGCGGCCTTTACAAGGCCCGATCCGGCAATTCCGCCGCCGCTGTTGTTGAGCGTCAGCGTCTGACCCGAGGCATCGACGGTTCCGCCAACCGATAGCGGCACGGAATCCCGGATCGAAAGGGACCCTGCCGTGTTGCTGAAATTGCCCAGATTCCCGATGGCGTTTGCCGGATTGGTAAAATCTCCCGCGCCCGCCGAAGACGCTCCCAGCGTTCCGGCTTTGATGATCGCACCCGCCGCATCGATTCCGCCATTGCTGCTTTGAAGCGTCAAACTCTGACCGGTCGCATCGATCGTGCCGGTGACGGTCAGCGTTGTGCTGTTGGCAATCGATAGCGAACCGGACGTGCCGGTGAAACCGTTCAGCGATCCGATGACGTTTCCCGTATTCGACAGATTTGTCGTCCCGGCCGAGGAGCCGGTCAGCGTATCGGCTTTGATCGCCGCACCCGATGCATCGATACCGCCGCCGGTGTCGACCAGGCTCAGACTTTGGCCCGTGGCATCGAGCGTGCCGGTGATGCTCAGCGACGCGTTGTCGCGGATCGACACGGAGCCGGAAATATTGGTGAAGCTGCCGAGTGCGGCAATAAGATTTCCGGGATTGGAGAAATTGGCCGCACCCGCCGTGGATCCCGTCAGCGTCCCCGCTTTGATCGCCACCGTTGAGGCATCGATTCCGCCGCCGGTATCGACAAGGGTGAGGGTCTGGCCGGTGGCGTCCACGGCGCCGGTGACCGAGAGCGGCAAGGTGTCTTTGATCGAGGTTGGCCCTGCGGTGTTGCTGAAACCGCCGAGAGTGCCAAAGCTGTTGGCGGCATTTGAAAAATCCACCGCGCCGGCCGCAGAGCCTGTCAGCGTAGCCGCCTTGATGACCGCGCCCGAGGCATCGATGCCGCCCCCGGAATTGTGGA
>DASYEG010000008.1:0-19295 GCA_036499145.1 Micropepsaceae bacterium
CAGCATGGTCGAAGTGCTGCGTTCCAATTTCATCCGCACGGCACGCGCCAAGGGCCTTCCCACCTGGCGGATCGTCACCCATCACGCGCTGCACGCGGGCCTGTTGCCGCTGGTGAGCTATCTCGGTCCGGCTATCGCCGACATCGTGAGCGGTTCGCTCGTCGTGGAACAGATTTTCGGACTTCCCGGCATCGGGCGCTATTTCGTGCAGGCGGCCCTCAATCGCGATTACACGCTGGTCCTGGGTGTCACGATCTTCTACGCGACGCTCATCATCGTGCTGAACCTGGTTGCCGATCTGCTCTATGGCGTGCTCGATCCGCGGGTGAGGTACGCGTGATGTTTTCCCGCTCGGCTTCCCATCCCGATGCGCAAGCGATGCAGAACGCCCAAGGCGTCAAGGGCCGCAGCCTCCTCAGCGATGCGCGCCGGCGTCTGTTCCGCAACAAGGCCGCCGTCGTGAGCATGGTGCTGCTGAGCGGAATCGCGCTGATGGCATTGTTCGCGCCCTACCTCTCGC
Source organism: Micropepsaceae bacterium (assembly GCA_036499145.1). Classification (GTDB taxonomy): domain Bacteria; phylum Pseudomonadota; class Alphaproteobacteria; order Micropepsales; family Micropepsaceae; genus CAIYRG01. Next base: position 521 of record DASYEG010000008.1, read on the forward strand.
CCTATGCGTTTCGCGATATCGATTACGACGTGATCTCGTGCGCGCCGGACTGGTGGCCGGCGGACGACACCATCTGCCGGGCCGGCGGGGCGCATTGGTTCGGCACCGATATCGTGGGCCGCGATCTTTTCGTGCGTGTGCTTTATGGCGCGCGGGTCTCGCTCGCGGTGGGCATCGTGGCCACCTTCGTCAGCCTCGCCATCGGTGTGATCTATGGCGCGACCGCCGGATTCATCGGCGGACGAGTCGATGCCGTGATGATGCGCGTTGTCGACATTCTCTATTCGCTGCCCTTCATCTTCTTCGTCATCATCCTGATGGTGATCTTCAATCAAAATTTCATCCTCCTGTTTGTCGCCATCGGCGCGGTCTCCTGGCTGACCATGGCCCGAATCGTCCGTGGACAGACGCTTTCCGCCAAGCAAAAGGAATTCGTCGAAGCCGCGCGCGCCGCCGGCGTCAGCAATTTCGGCATCATCCGCCGGCATATCGTACCCAATGTGGTGGGGCCGGTGATCGTCTATGTCACGCTGACCATTCCGAGCGTCATCCTGGCCGAGAGCTTCCTGTCCTTTCTGGGGCTCGGCATCCGCGAACCTTTCACCTCCTGGGGCGTGTTGATTTCCGACGGTGCCTCGACCATGGAGACCGCGCCCTGGACGCTGATCTTTCCGGCCGCCTTCATGGCGCTGACCCTGTTCTGCTTCAATTTCATCGGTGACGGCCTGCGCGACGCGCTGGACCCCAAGGAACGCTGAACGCGATGGCCGCACCCGTTCTTGCCGTGAAGAACCTCGATGTGCGTTTCGCCACGCCCGACGGCGAGGTCCAGGCGGTGAAGAATGTCAGCTTCGATGTGGGCCAAGGCGAGGTCCTCGGCATCGTCGGCGAATCGGGTTCGGGCAAAAGCCAGCTTTTCCTCGCCATCGCGGGTCTTCTCGCGGGCAATGGCCGCGTGACCGGCAGTGCGCTCTATCGCGGCGAGGAACTGATCGGAACGCGCGAAACCCGCCTGAACCGGATCCGCGGTTCGAAGATCACCATGATCTTTCAGGATCCGCTGACCTCGCTGACCCCGCATATGCGCGTCGGCGAACAGATCATGGAAAGCTTGCGCGTGCACAAGCATATGAGCGGCGCGCAAGCCACAGCCCGCGCCATCGAGACCCTGGAATTGGTGCGCATTCCGGAAAGCCGGCGCCGCATGCGCCAATATCCCCACGAGCTTTCCGGAGGCATGCGTCAGCGCGTCATGATCGCCATGGCGACGGCCTGCGGGCCCGATCTTTTGATCGCCGACGAACCCACCACCGCGCTCGATGTCACGGTGCAGGCGCAAATCCTCGACATCATGCGCGATTTGAAGACCGCGCTGAACACCTCAATCGTGCTCATCAGCCATGACATGGGCGTCATCGCCGCGATGTGCAACCGCGTTCAGGTGATGCGCCAGGGCGAATTCGTCGAAGCCGGTCCCGCCGAGGATATCTTCTACCGGCCCCAGCATCCTTATACCCGGATGCTGTTGGAGGCCATGCCGCGCATCGACCGGCCGGCGCGCGCGGGCCACATCGCGCTGAAGCCGCTGGACGCGACCGATTCAAAGCCCCCGTTGCTCACGGTCGAAGACGTGAAGGTGCATTTCCCGATCCGGGTCGGCGGGACGATCCTGCCCAAATACAAACCTTTGCGCGCGGTGGACGGCGTCAGCTTCTCGCTCGGGCACGGCGAAACGCTGGGTGTGGTGGGTGAGTCCGGTTGCGGAAAATCGACGCTGGCGCGCGCGGTGATAAGGCTCTTGCCCAAGACGGCGGGCACCGTCGTGTGGTGCGGACGCAATCTCGGTGAGGCCGCGGAAAACGAAATCCGGACCTTGCGCAAGGAATTCCAGATCGTCTTCCAGGACCCGCTCGCAAGTCTCGACCCGCGCATGACCATCGGCGAAAGCATCGCCGAGCCTTTGCGCTCGCTCGAGCCGCAAACCTCGCGGTCCGCGGTGCGCGCACGCGTGCACGCGATGATGGAAAAGGTCGGCCTCGACCCCGCCTGGATCAACCGCTACCCGCACGAATTCTCCGGTGGCCAGAACCAGCGCGTGGGTGTCGCGCGCGCCATGATCGTGAAGCCCAAGCTCGTGATCTGCGACGAGGCGGTCAGCGCGCTCGATGTTTCCATTCAGGCCCAGATCATCGATCTGATCCTCAGCTTGCAGGCCGAATTCGGGATGTCGCTGATCTTCATCAGCCATGACCTGTCGGTCGTGCGCCAGGTCGCCCATCGCGTAATGGTGCTGTATCTGGGCCGCGTGGTGGAACTTGCCTCGCGCGAGGCAATCTATTCCGACGCGCGCCACCCCTATACCAAGGCGCTGATCTCCGCCGTCCTGATCCCCGATCCCAAACTCGAGCGCGCCAAGCCCAGACGCGCGCTGCCGCCGGAGCTGCCCTCGCCGCTCGACACGCGTTCGGCGCTCACATTCCTCAAATCCAAGCGGATCGACGATCCCGATGCCGAGCAGTACAAACCCAGGTTGATCGAAGTGGCGCCGGATCATTTCGTGGCGGAACACGACCCCGTGTAAGCGGCGCTTGTTTTTGGAACTGTGGCGCGCCGCATTGTAATCTTGCCGCGTCTGAGTGCGGGACATTCGAGTGCGCAGGACATCGATGAGCGAATTGAGAACGAGGCGCGCGTTTTTGACCTCCGCCGGGGGCGCGGTTCTGCTGGCCGCCTGCGGACCCGGCGGCACGGCGCAACAGGGGGCAAGTGGCGCAACCGCGCGTGCGCGTCCCGGCGAAATCGTGCTCAATCGCGGCAATGCCGCCGAGCCGCTCAGCCTCGATCCGCATCATTCGCAAGCCGTGTGGGAAGACAACATCATCGGCGATCTTCTGGTCGGGCTCACCACCGACACGTCCAACGGAACGCCGATCCCGGGCGCCGCCGAAAGCTGGGAATCGTCCCCCGACGGCATGATCTGGACTTTCCGTCTGCGCGATCATCTGTGGTCGGACGGAATGCCGGTGACGGCCGGGGATTTCGTCTATGGCTGGCGCCGCATCCTCGATCCGAAAACCGCATCGCCCTATGGCTATTTTCTCTATCTGATCAAGAACGGCGAAGCGGTGAACTCCGGCAAGATGCCGCCGGCCGCACTCGGCGTCACCGCGCTCGATGACAAGACTCTCCTCGTCGAACTCGAACATCCCGCGCCCTATCTGCTCGAATATTTGATGCACATGACAACCTATCCGGTGCCGCGCCATCTGATCGAGGCGAAGGGCGATTCCTGGACGAAGCCCGGAACCTATGTCTGCAACGGCCCCTTCATGCTGACGGAATGGGATTCGAACGACCATGTGACGCTGGTGAAGAACCCTCGTTTCTATGATGCGGCAAATGTGAAATTGAACCGGGTGATCTTTTATCCGACCACGGATTATGGCGCGGCGCTGAAGCGCCTGCGCGCGGGCGAGCTCGATACGCAGGACCGCATGCCTGCCCAGCAGATCGACTGGCTGAGGAAGAACATGCCGGAGATCGTGCGCACCGATCCGATCCTGGTGACGGAATTCCTGACCTGCAACATGACCCGCAAACTTTTCGCCGATGTACGTGTGCGCGAAGCCCTCAGCCTTGCGCTCGACCGCGAGACGATCGTGAACAAGGTCGAAAAGGTCGGCGATCCGCCGGCCTACGGTATGATTCCGCCGGCGACCGCCAATTATCCCGGTGGCGTGGCCCTGGATTTCAAGTCGCTGCCCATGCCCGAACGGCTGAAGCGCGCGCAAGAGCTGATGCGCCAAGCCGGTTATGGTCCGGACAAACTGTTGCGTACATCGCTTCTCGTGCGCTCCGCCGCGCCCGACCGCCGCCGCGTACCCGTGGCGATCCAGCAGATGTGGACGCAGATCTATGTCGATGCGCAAATCCTGCAACTCGACGCATCTATTTTCTACAACAGTATCCAGACCGGCGATTTCGACATCGCCAATCCGGGCTGGAGCGCGGATTTCAACGACGCATCGACTTTCCTGGAATTGCTGCGCAAGGGCAATCCGAACAATTGGGCGCGTTACGACAACCCGGAATATGACCGGCTGCTCGATGCGGCGGGCAACGAAACCGATCTCAAGAAACGCGGCGCGCTGCTGGCCATGGCCGAGGCGACCGCGCTGAAGGATCACGCCTGGATTCCGATTTATTTCTGGGTCTCTGGCGAGCTGGTGCGCCCTTATGTCAAAGGCTGGATCAAAAACGGACTGCAGAAACATCGTTCGCGCTGGCTGTCCATCGATGAAGCCGCGCGCGAAAAGACCCTGCATGTGTAGGCTGTGACGGGCTATCTCGCGCCTTAAGGATTTCGGACCCATGCGAAGGCACTCGCCGACGCGGCACCGGCCATGATCGCGCCGGCGAGCGCGGCACCGTGAGCGGCCGTCAGCAATTCCCCTCCTCGCGCGCCAAGCGCCGCACCCAGAAGTGCGGTGGCAACGAGACCTCCGGTGCGTGACATGGCGCTGTTGAAACCCGATGCCGAACCGGTGTGAGCCGCGTCGACCGACCCCAATACCGCCGTTGTCAGCGGCGCGACCGCGATCGCCATGCCGACCGAGATCACAAGCACGGCTGGAAAAACATCCGCCCAATAGCGTGCATCGTTGCCCATCCGCAAAATCAGAAGAAATCCCGCCGCCACCACAAGCGGCCCGATCGCCAGCGGCCAGCGTGGACCGGTGCGGCCCGCGGCCGCCCCCATAAGCGGTGAGGCGAGCGCGATGACCAACGGAAAAGGGAGAAGCGCGGCGCCGGCCGCGGTTGCGGAATAATGCGCGGCCGTGATCAGCACGTAAGGCAGCAGCACGAGCAATCCCCCGAGCGCGCCGTACAGCAGAAAGGTCAGCAGCGTAAGACCGATGAAGCTCTGCGAACCAAACAGCGCGAGCGGCATCATGGCGCGTTCGCGCCGCGCGCCTTCCAGCCATACGAACCCCACGAGAAGCGCAAGCCCGCCCGCAAAGACAGCGACGGCAGCGGCCGTCCAGCCCCCGCGCCCAGAGCCCATCGTCAGCCCCCAGGTCAGCAGGCCGAGCGCCATCGTGGCGGCCAGGCCGCCTGCCACGTCGAGGGGCACATGCTTTGCGCCGCGCTGCACATCCGGAACGAAACGGAGCGCCAGCAGGATCGCGGCAATCGCCAATGGCAGGTTGATGAGAAAGATCGCGCGCCATCCGACCGTATCGATCAGCCATCCGCCCAGCACCGGGCCCACCGCGCCGATTCCCGCACCGATGGCCGCCCATATGCCGATGGCGCGCCCGCGCTCCGGACCCGTGAAAGCTTCGCCAAGGATCGCCAGACTGTTCGGCAGCAGGATCGCGGAACCAATCCCCTGACCCGCGCGAGCGGCAAGCAGCCAGAGCGGATTCGCCGCGACGGCACAGAGAATGGAGGCGAAAGCGAAGATCGCAATGCCAAGAATCAACAGCCGTTTGGCGCCGAATCGGTCGCCCGCCGCACCCCCGAGCAGCAAAAGCGCGCTGACCGGCAGCAGATATGCGTTGATGACCCATTGCAGCGTGCCGGCCGGCGCGTGCAGGGCTTCTCCAATCACCGGCAGCCCGACATTGACGACCGAGCCGTCGACGAAGGCGAGGCCCGAGGCAAGGATCGTCGTTGCCAAAACGAGTCGCGGATGAAATACCGGACCGTCCCTGACCGCGGCCTTCGCCAGCCCGGCATCGCAGGACGCATGAAGAAAAAGGCTCACCGTCAGGGAATGCGCGGATCTTCGCCTTCATGCGCATGCCCGATAGCCTTGCGCAAGCGATGCTCCAACTTCCCGCAATTCAGGATCACCTTCTCGTCGTGGATGGCATCGACCGCGGTCAGCGGTATCGAGAAATCGCCGGCATTTTCGACATAGACCACGAGTTCTGGCCGGCCATGCGGCGAAACCTGCCGCACGGCCCCGAACGCCTTGTCGCCATCGTGGACGAATACGTCGAAGCCTTCTTGTATCTGTTCGTTTGTCATTTGCGCTCCGTCTGTTGCACGAGACCCTATCACGCCCAGACAGGCTTCAGGGGCGAACCGCCGCCAAATTCCGAGCTGGGGCCGCCGGCCGCACCGATTCGAGCAGCGCCGGAAGAACGAAAAACGTCGTGAAAAGCGTCCAGCCAAGCGAGATCATCAGCAGTTCGCCCATGCTTGCGGTGCCGGGATGGCTGGACAGCCACAGCGTCCCGAATCCGGTGGAGGTCGCCAGCGCGCTGAAGAACACCGCCCGCGCCAGGCTCGATTGCAGGAAATCATGCCCGCCGCTGCGCCACGACACGATGAAATAGATCGTAAACGCGACACCCACACCGAACAGCAGCGGCAGCACGATGATGTTGGCGAAATTCAACGGCAATCCGATGACGACACAGGTGGCGAACGTCAATAATCCGATGAAGATCAGCGCGATCAGCGCCACCGCCACATCGAGCGCCTTGCGGAAGGCAATCGTGAGAAGCACCGCCATGGCCAGGAAGGACAAAGCCCCCGCCTCGATGAAGGCGCGCACGATGGTGCGCCCCGATTCGCGCGTGGAGATGGCCGCACCGCTTGCCGCCGGCGCCATCGCGCTCACCGCGTCGGCAAAGCGGTTCATCGCGGCTTCGTCACCGACGCCGGCCTTGGGAAACACTTGCGTCCGCGCTCTTCCGTCCTTGGCGATCCAGTCCTGACGCAGCTCGGCGGGCAAATTCTCCAGCGTGACCATTTGCGGCATGAGCGCCGCGCGTAACCGGCCCAGTTCGATGTTGAGCGAGGGAATGAAGGCCGCCGCCGCCCGGGCCAGCGCAGCCTGACCTCCATTTTCGACCGCATCGAGCGCATTCGCCATGCGGCGGGCCGCTTCGTCCGCGGGTGACGTCTTCGCGCCGGCGAGCGCGCGAAGCTTCTCCTTTGCCGCATCCATGCTTTGAACGATTTCCGCCGTATTTGGCGGGGCCATGACCTCGAAGGGATTGAGCGTTGTATCCAGCAGCATGGCCGCATCCGCGATAAGCGCGATCTTCTCCGTTTGCCCGTCGGGAACGAAGCTCTTCAGCGTGCGCGTCTCGCGCACTTGCGGCAACGCGGCAAGTTTGCGCGCGGCCGCCTCGGCTGCATCGAGCGAGGGCGTCAGAACGTCAATCGTGTCCGGAGCGGTTTCGGGGTCTTTCATCAAATCGGCCAGCGTGGCCATCGATTCCACGCGCGGACTGCGCAAGTGGAACGGATTGGCGTCGAACCGGATGAACGGCAGCAGCGCGGCGCAGAGAAGAGCGGCAACGCCCGCGCCAATCACGATGGCGCGCCGCCGCCGGACGAGGAACACATCCAGGGGTGCCAGGGCACGATAACCGATCTCGGCGGCCTCTCCTTTGGGATGCAGCAATTTGAGAAACGCAGGAAGCAACGAGACGCTGAAAAAAAAGATGACGATCATACCCGCCCCGGCGATAAGCCCGAGCTGCGCCAGTCCCCGGTAATCCGTCGGGACGAACGAAAAGAAACACGTCGCGGTGGCAATCGCGGCCAGGGTCAGTGAACTTCCCACACCACGCACGCCTTGCACCAGAGCCAGATCCAGATCGGCGATCCAATGGCGTTCGGCACGGTATCGCACCGCATATTGGATACCGAAATCCACACCGATGCCGATGATAAGCGGGATGAAGGCAATGGAAATAACGTTGAAGCTTCCCACCGCCGCAAGCCCCACGGCCAAGCTCATCACCACCCCGGCCGCGAGCGTCGCGAGAATGGCGAGAATGATTTTCGCGGAACGTACCGCAAACCACAGCATGAGCAGGATGCAACCCGACATCAGCACCACCATCAGCCCGGCGTTCTCGGTCAGCGTGGCGAATTCCTCATCCGAAAGCGGCACGGGCCCGGTAAGGCGTACACGCACGCCCTTATCCGGAGTGAGCCCGCGTTCCACGGCGATCGCGCGCAACTGGGCAGCGGCGGCCGCACCGGGTTCGAGCGCGGCGTAATCCAGTGCGGTGCGAACTTCGATCAGGCGCCGGGTCTCACGGGGGGCCGGTTTTTTGCCGGTGATCATCGTCTGCCAGGAAAGATAGGCGGTGTGACCGGCCGCAACCTGTTCCAGCGTCTCGCTGAACGCGGACAGGGCGGGCGTTAGCGCAGCCAAACTCGCCTGGCCGTTTTCGACGCCAAGCAGGGCCGTGTTCAGACCGTTCATGATCCCGCGCAAGGACGGATCGGCGGCGAGAGGCCCAAGAAAGGGCTGCGCCTGGATAAGCTGCTGCGTGGTCGCCCGCACCGCGTCCGCCGGCAAGTAAAGAAGCCCGTTATGAGCAAAAAAATCGCTGCCTTGCAGGTCGCGCACGACCGGAAAAACAGCCGGGCTCGCCATCATCTGCGCATCGAGAATGCGCGCGGCCTCCTCCGCGCGCTCCGGCGTCACGCCATCGATCACAACGAGCGTCAGATTGTCACGCTGCGGGAACGCGGCATCGAACGCGAGCGAATTCCGGCGCCAGGGAACATCCTTCGCAATGAGATTGCCGGCATCGCTGTCCATCGCGAAGTTCCGCGATACGTAATATCCTGCGCCAACGCCGAGAAGGAGGCCCAGGCCAACCACGGCAATGCAATAATCACAGCAGAACCCGACCAGGCGCTCCAGAAAGCGCGTCCACATCGCTAGAAATCCGGCAGGTTTTCTGGTGCTTGCGTATTGTTCCGGATCTCCGCGTCACGGCTTTGCCGATAAAGATTCCGCACCGTCGCGTAGTAATCGATGGAGGTACGCTGGATTTGTTCCACCGTGTCGATATTGCGCTCGCGCAAGTCGAGCACCTCGAAGAATCCTCGCCCGGCCATCCACTCGGTCTTGCTCCGCAGGCCGACATAGGTGAACGGATCCATGAATATATCGACGATCCTTCCCAGAAGATCGCGCGCCGGCGCCGGTCCCAGAACCGGCAGCACGAGATAATAACCCTCACCGGCCCCGTAGACGCCGAGCGTCTGGCCGAAATCCTCCGTGTGGCTGGGAATGTCGAATCGGGTCGCGACATCGACAAGCCCCCCGATCCCGAGAGTCGAGTTCACGGTGAAACGGGCGAAGGTCTGCGCTCCGCGGGTGACATTTGCCTGCAACAGATCATTGCCGAAAGTCACTGGCAAATCGAGATTGAACAGGAAATTGTGGATGCCGGTGCGTGCGAAATCGGGAACGGCGCGATGATAAAATTTCGCGACGGGCAAAGCGATGTTATCGTCGAGCCGCTGGTTGAAATCGAAAATGGCGCGATTGGTCGATTCATAGGGATCGTTCTCGTCCATCGCGGCGGGCATACCGGCGCAACCGGCGAGAAATATTATTGAGAGGGTACAAAGGCTTGTCAGAAAGTGACGCATGATCATCTTCATAATATCTTGGCCGCTCGATTGCGAATGTCATATTGGCGTAAATCCACGGCGTGAAAAGTCCAGCCTTCATTTTTCGCTGTGGCGGCTCTAAGAGGCGTCTCGCGAATCGCGTCAGCTTTGAGAACCGTATGAGCCACGATACCCTGATTCATCATCTTGTTCGCCCCTGCGTGCGATGGATAGCGCCGCTGCGGGTGACGCCAAATCAACTGACCACGTTGCGCCTGCTCACCGGATTCAGCGCCGCTGTTCTTTTCGCACGCGGACATGGCGCGGGATTTAACGCCGCCGGCGTGGTTTTTCTGATTTCCATGTTGTTCGACCGTGCCGACGGGGAACTTGCCCGGCAAACCGGCCAGATGAGTGTTGCCGGTTATCATTACGATATCTGGAGCGATTGCGCGGCCAACATCGCCGTCTTCATCGGCATCGGGTTCGGCCTGAGCGGACCGGAGACCGCACTCGGTCCTGCCAATATCTGGCTCGGCGGCGTGGCGGGTTTGGCCATAGCCGTCCTGTTCTGGGAGCTCTATGTCGCGAAGCTCGCTTCGGTGCAAGGCTATGCCTTCCTGAATGGGCGCCTCGTTGTCGATCCGGATGACGCGATGGTCCTCATTCCCATTCTCGTTTGGTTCGGCCTTGCCCAGGCCCTGCTGATGACCGCCGCGATCATCGCTTCCGCTGTGGCTCTGTCGTTCGCATTCGTCGCACTTCGTTCCAGGCACAATTCAACCAAAGCTCAGTAGTAACGCAAGCGGACGTTGATCGATCCGGTCATTCCGTCGAAACGAAACGCTGTCTCGGCAAAGCTGGGCGCGCGAAACAGGAAAGACGGGTCGTTTGAGAACCCGACCCCCTCTTCCGGAATCCCAATCAGGCTCCGGTCCAGCGTGTCATTGTCGTTTTCATCGAAATAAACCTGGGCGGCATAGGTCCCTGCCGGCACGTCTCCAATCATCGCCACGGTCTCGCCCTGCCGCGCGGGCACAATGATTTTGTAGGCGCAGCCGTCTCCGAGGTAGAGCGCTTGCGGACAGATCGCGACATGGAGATGGCCACGGCCCACGCGAACATTGGAAACGGCGATTCGAAGCATTCCAGCCTGTGTCGGCTCCGCGCCGCTGGCGGGCATTGTGGCGCACAGAGCGGAAAGAAGAATCACGGCCGTGGGAATCCATGTCTTCATAGGGCGCCTTGTCGAGGTGTAGACCGCATGATGATCATGGCCTATGTGCTTGTTGCCGTGTGAAAAGCCGGTTTCAGGACCACCGACCATAATGAAGGTTTGGACGCTCGTCAGTTCGGCCATCGGCGCCGGCTTCACGCTGTGGCTTTTGTCGGCCTATGGTTTCGAGCGGATATTGTCGCTTGTCGCGATGGCCGGTTGGGCGATCCCCGCGGTGGCCGCGTTTCATGTGACGCAAATCGTCGCTTCCGGTTGCGGCTGGCGCATGGCCACACGCGAAGACGCGCGCAGATTGCGCGGGCGCAGCTACTATCTTTTCCGTTGGATCCGCGAAGCCATCAACAATCTTCTTCCTGCCGCACAATTCGGCGGCGTGGTCGTGGGCACCAGGCTCATCGCCCGGCGCGGCGTGCCATTGCCTTCGGCCATCGCCGGCGCCATCGTCGATACCACGCTTGAATTCGTCAGCCAGATCGCTTTCACGCTGCTCGGGCTCGGCCTGCTGTTTCTCGGCCCGGCCGATCGCAGCGCGACGCACTTTGCCCTTGTCGCGTTCCTCGTCATTGGAGCGCTCGGAGTGGGGCTTCTGGCCGCGCAATGGTTCGGTCTCGCCAAGCTCATCGAGCTGGCGGCCGAAAAACTCGGCAAGGCCTGGGGCCGGCCGGGGCCGAACGCCACGAAAGGACTTCACCACGAGATCATGGCGCTCTATCGCGCGCCCCGGCGCATCCTGGGCGGACTCTTTTTCCACTTTGCCGCCTGGGTGCTGGGCGGGTTCGAAATCTATATTTCGCTGAGCGCTTTGGGGCACGGTTCCAGCATTCTGGCTTGCATGGTCATCGAAGCGTTCGGGCAGGCTTTGAAATCGGCCGGCTTCGCCGTGCCGGCTTCGCTGGGCGTCCAGGAGGGCGGATATGTCCTGGCGGGCGCCGTGTTCGGTCTGCCGCCGGAAACGGGCATCGCGCTTTCGCTGATCAAACGCTTGCGCGACATCGTTCTCGGTCTGCCGGCATTGGCGGTGTGGCATCGTCTCGAAGCCGAGCCTCATGTCGCGGATGCTCCCTCCCCTTGAGGCATGAGGTTTCAGGCGTGGGCGCGCAATGCGTCGAGGCTCGCCGCAACCGCGTCGATCAACCGGCCAAAATCGCCCGGCTCCAACGCGCCGATGCAGCCGATCCGGAAGCTTTCGGCTTTGGTGAGCTTGCCCGGATAGATCAGGAAACCGCGCGCGGCAAGGGCCTCGTAGAAACGCTCGAACGGAAATTGCGGCGGGGAGCGGAAGGTGGCGATGATCGGCGCCTGAATCGCCTCGTCCAGAAAAAGCGCAAAGCCCAGACGGCGCATGCCTTCGAGCAGGACAGAGAAATTCTGCCGGTAGCGCGCGAGCCGCGCGGGCTGACCGCCTTCCGCCTCGAAGCGCCGCAAGGCTTCGACGAGTGCCGCCACCACCTGGACCGGCGGCGTGAAGCGCCATTGGCCATTGGCTTCAAACCCGCGCCATTGATCGTGAAGATCGAGACTGAGCGAGGGACTTACGCCCTTGGCCGCCGTCAGTGCGCCGCTTTCGATCAGCGAAAAGCCAAGCCCCGGCACGCCTTCAAGACATTTATTGCTCGAGGCAAGAACCGCCGTCACCGCGATGGTCTTGAGATCGATCTCAAGCGCACCGAAACTGCTCATGGCATCGAGCAGGAACGCCCTTTTATGCCGCGCGACGAGGTTTGCGATTTCCGGCAGTGGATTGAGCAGCCCGCTCGTCGTTTCGCAATGCACGAGTGCGACATGGGTGATCGCGGGATCGTCGCCAAGCGCGGCATCGACCGTAGCGGAATCGACCGCGCGATCCTCTGCCCAGCGCAAGGCACGCGCGGGCCGTCCCAGACGATTGGCGATTGCCATCATGCGCTCGCCATAGGCGCCATTGACGAGCACCAGCAATTTGTCCGTGGGCTTCATCAGCGTCGCGATGGCGGCCTCGACAATGAAGGTGCCGCTGCCCTGGAGCGGCACGGCGACATGGGTTCCGGCACCGTTGGCCACATCGAGCAATCGGCGACGCAGTTCCGCCGTCATGGCGATGAAGGCGGAATCGCGCGAGCCCCAATCGCGCAGCATGGCGCGGCGCGTTTCGATCCGGGTGGTGAGGGGGCCCGGGGTCAACAAAATGGGACCGGCCGAATCGCTGCTCACGCGGCGCGCTCCGCGGATTTCACCCGCGCGGCATCTGGGCCCTGCGCCAGGAAGGCCTTGAACCGCCGCGCCACCTCGGCGGGTGTCACGGTCGGGCGTCCCAGCTTCGCCATGGAGCCGGGCGCGATGCGCATATGGATGAGAGCCGGCTTTGGACCTTCCAACGCGCTCCGGAATGCGGATTCGAAACCCTCAAGCGTGTTGCACGAAGCAGCCCACGTATAACCGCAGGCGAGCGCCACAGCGGCGAAATCGACGGACGCCGACACTGTCGCCTGGCCTCCGGTCGAATCGTGCACACCATTGTCGAGCAGGATGTGGATCAAATTGCGCGGGCCATAGGCGCCGACCGTGGCAAAGGTGCCCAGCTTCATCAGCGCGGCACCATCGCCGTCCAACACGACGATCGGCCGTCCGGTGTTGAGCGCGACGCCGAGACCCATGCCGGTCGCGCACCCCATGGAGCCCACCTGATAGAGATGCTGCGGCCGGTCGGCGATGGTGAACAGCTCGCGCCCGCATTTGCCGGTGGTCGCGATGATGCCGGTCTCGTCATCCACGACGCGAAGCAATCGTTCCAGCACGGCGGCGCGGGCCGGCTGCGTTCCTGCCTGCTCGTTGCGGATGCGCTGGCCGGCGACGCGCGAAGGGAGCGGCGCGGAATCGAGCGGTTCCTCCTCCACATCCACTTTGCGCATTACCAGCGCAAACGGCTGCGCGCTTGCGTCCATGTGCTCCACGGCGCGGTCCAGCGCCGGCCCGATTGCCGCAACGTCCGCCGGGAATGGCGCTTGCGCGAGGCCGATGAGCGACAGGAGATCCTGCGTGATCCGGCCCATCACCTCATGTTGCGGTTCATCGGCGATGGCGGGCTCGCCCCGCCAAGTGGTGATGAAAAGCGTGGGAATCTTGAACGGCGCGTTGAGCGATGTCAGCGGATTGACCGCGTTGCCGAGTCCCGAGTTCTGACACATCACGACAGTGCGCCGTCCGGCCAGCCAGGCGCCCGATGCGATCGCCACGGCTTCGCCCTCACTCGCCGCACCCACATAGGAGAGACTACGGTCGCTCAGCACGCCGTTGATGAGCGGCGTCAAAAAGCTGCACGGCACGCCGGTGAAGAAATCGAAGCCCCTGCCTGTGGCTTCCTGCAAAAAGGCGCGGGCGCTGATCATCGAGGCACGATTTTTTTCCTTATCGGGTGAATTGCGGGTCAGGTGAAATTGCGGGTCAGGTGAAATTGCGGGCGTTCGCCAGGTCCTGGACCGTGTCGACATCGAGCCAATGTCCGGTGAAATAATGAACGCTCACCGGATGTTTCGCAGTCAACCGGTTGAAGAGAAGCGGAAGATCGCCGCCTTCCACGAGGCCTTCGGCGGTCATCGCGGCGATCTCCTCGCGCATCCACTCGGCACCCTGCCCGCTCAAACGCGCAAGACCCATCCACTCCCCACTGATTTTGTCCTTCGGCAAATCCGGCGCCATGGCGCGAAGATACACCGGCTCCTCGTCAAGATAGAGGCCGGAAAACGGACGATCCGCCGCGACGAGATCGCGATATTGCTGGCCGGACTGCTCGAACAGCTTCAGCGCATCGACAGCGAGCACGATATCGCCCTTCACGGCCATGAGCTCATCGAGGATATATTGGCGGAACAACACATCGCCATAGACGAGGATGGTTTCGCCATCGAGCCGGTCACCGGCGCGTGCCAGCGAATAAAGCTCGCCGGTTTCGGCATGGCGCTCGTTATCGATGATCGAGATGCCCTGAACCGTCACCGCGTCCTTGCGATAACCGCACACCACGCTGACATTGCGGATGCCGCTGTCGGCAAGGGTCCAGACAAGCCGCTGCAGAAGCGCATGCCCGCGCACATCGATCATGCATTTCGGCCGGTCCTGGGTCAGCTCGCCGAGCCCTCCGCGCGAAGCCGCAAGCACGATGGCGCGGGCGGTCGCCCTGTCGGGCAGATAACGCTGTTCGGCAGCTTCCAACTCGGCATTTCCGGCCAGCGCGAAGACGTCCTTCACGCTCGCGACACGGCCTTCGATCTCGGTCAGCGATTGATCTTCGAAGATGCGCCGCGCGGTCTCGCGCATCGCGGTGATCGACGCCCTGAGTGCGTGATTCGCCCAGATGACGGCGGAGATGCGGGCCTGGCGGAAATGTTCGGTCGGCGTCGCGTAATAGGTTGTGGGCACGATGACGAGCGGCGCGCGATTGGCCCAACGCTCGGCAAAGGCAAGGATTTCGGAGGCTGTCGTAAGCTTGGAATGGATCAGGATCGCATCGGCGCCGGCCTTCCAATAGGCCTCCGCGCGGGTCAGAGCCTCGTCCATGCCGCGCCCCGAGATCAGTGCCTCCACCCGCGCGACCAATACAAAATCATCGTCGGTCTGGCTGTCCTTTCCGGCCTTTATGCGGCCGCAGAACTCGTCGATGTCCGCGAGCGGCTGGGCCGAGCCGATGAAGGAATTCGTCTTGGGGAACAGCTTGTCCTCAATACAAACCCCGGCAATGCCGTGTGCGCAGAGCTTGCCGACGAGACGCCGCACATTGTTGAAATTGCCGTAACCCGAATCGCCATCGACCAAGATAGGGAGTTGCGTCGCATCGCTCATGAATTCGAGCACATCGAGAACCTGCGTCCACGAGGCTTCGTTGCTGTCGCGCAGGCCCAGGCTCGCCGAAATGGTAAGCCCGGACGCCCACAGCGCGCTGAACCCTGCCTCTTGGGCAATCTTGGCCGAAAGCCCATTATGGGCCTCCATCAGGAATGACAGCTCGGGAGTTTCGATCTGCCGGCGAAGGTCGGCAGCTTTCGAGGGGCGTTCGGTTGCCGGCCTCAAGGCGATGGTGTGGCGATCTTGGATGTTCATGGCGCTCTTGCTATTGCGTTTCGTTGTTGCCGGGACCGGTTTGCTCTAGCGCAATGTCCCTGTAATCTCGGCAGGCTATCGGATTACCTATTGGAGCGTCAAAATTTTGTCATCTGTTCCAATGAAATCCGCTTCCCCTCCCCTGACCGCCATTATTCTCGCCGCGGGCGTGGGAAGGCGGTTGGGCGCGGCCGACGGCAAACCGAAGGTTCTGCTCGAATTCGGGGGAAAAACGCTGCTGCAACGCCATCTCGAAGCGCTTCACGCGCATGGCGTGACGGACATCGCCCTGACCGTCGGCCACCAAGCCGGTGCGATTCGCGCCGCCCTGGAAGCCCTCGGCTATGGGGCCCGTGTGGCCTGCGTCGAGAATACACGATACCGCGAGGGCAGCCTGGTATCGCTGTGGGCGCAGCGCGCACGCCTTCAAGCAGGCTCCGAGGTCGTTCTGATGGATGGGGATGTCCTCTATGATTCGCGCATGATCGGCCGGCTTCTCGGTGCCGCGCCGGAAAACGTGCTGCTGGTCGACCGCGAGATCGAGCCGGGCGACGAACCGGTCAAGATCTGCTTTCGCGACGGGCGCATCGTGGATTTCCGCAAGAAGCCCGACCAGCCTCACGATTGGCATGGCGAATCGGTGGGCTTTTTTCGCTTTTCCCCTTCCATGGCACAAGCGTTGGCCGGGCAATGCGGGATCTATGTCGAAGAGGGCCGCGCAAATGTCGAATATGAGGAGGCGGTACGCGACCTGCTATTGCGGGAACCTTCGCGTTTCGGCGTCGAGGACATCAGCGATCTTCCCTGGACGGAGATCGATTTCGACGCGGATGTTGCGCGGGCCCGCGACGAAATCCTTCCGCAATTGTGAAGACCCCGATGACACAGACGGCCCTGGAAAATCCGTTGAGCGATGCCGATCTTTCGCAATATGAACGCACCGGCTGGGTTGTGCGGCGTGGTTTTTTCGATGCCGAGGACGCCGCCGCCATTGCGCGATGGACCGACGAGGTGACGGCGATGCCCGAGCTGCCGGGCAGACAGATGGTCTATTACGAGCCGAGCCTCGTTGCGCCGGACGCGCGGGTCATTCAACGCATCGAGAATTTCTGCCCCTATCACGAAAGCTTCGATGCGCTGGTCCGTCGCAGCCGGCTCACGCGCGCCGCCAATGCCCTCCTCGGCGCTCCATCGTGCCTGTTCAAGGAGAAGATCAACTACAAAATGGCGGGCGGCGCCGGCTTCGAGCCGCATCAGGATCAGCAGGCCGGCTGGTCGCGCTATGCGCCCATCTTCGTGACGGCGCTCGTCTGCATCGATCGCGCCACAGTCGCGAATGGCTGCCTGGAAATGCCCACCGTGCGGCGGCTGAAACAGATGATCGGAGCGGAATGGCGCCCGCTCACCCGCGATGAGATGGCGTCGTTTGAACTTGTTCCGGTGGAGACCGAACCCGGCGACGTCATTTTCTTCGACAGCTATGTCCCGCACAGCTCGCAGCCAAATCTCACGAGCGACGCGCGCCGCATTCTGTATCTGTCCTACAATCGCCTGTCCGACGGCGACCACAGGCTGCAATATTTCGCGGAAAAGCGCGCCAATTTCCCGCCCGATATCGAACGCGCGCCGGGCAAGGACTATAAATTCCGGGTCTAAGCGGCCTTATTGACCGGCCATTTGCTTCTCGACGAGATCGTCGATCTTCTTCACCAGCCCCGCGGCGCCCGAACTCGCGATCGTCGCGGCGAAATCGGAGCGGCGCACCGCAAGCTGGCTGACATAACCGTTCAGATAGATGTCCACGATCTTCCATTTGCCGTCGGGGGCGAGATGCATCCGATAATTGAACGGCACGGTTGAACTGCCGCTCATCAATTTCGATTCCACGATTTTCTCGTCGTTGCGCATCTTCACCATGGGATCGACGGTGAATTTCTGCCCCGAGAAACCGGCGAAATTCGCCGCGTAATTCGCAATCGTCATGCGTTCGAAAGCATCCGTGATCCGCTTGCGATCGGCTTCGGAGAGCATTTGCCAAGCCGGGCCCACCGAGAGCTGTGCCATAGCCGGCAGATCGAATGCCTCCCGCACGGCGGGAGACATTTGGCGATAGCGGCCCTGCAGTCCCAGTTGCTGGCCCTGCTTCATGGTGTCGATCAATACGGAATAAAACATTTCGATCTGACGCGCGGCGGGATCGGGCGCCGGATCGGCGGCACGCGCGGGCGATATCCCCGGCGACAGCAAGAGCAGGAACGCCAGCGCGGTCCACAATCTGAGAAATGCCATCGGACGGCCGTTGTCTGCGAATTTCATCAGGAGTCTCGCTCTACGAGAAATAACGCAAGCTCTCGCAAATCGGTTGCCGCATCGCCATAGCATTCAAGCACGCCGGCCGCGTGCTGCGCCAAAATCATGGCTTTGTTGCGCGCCCCCTCGATCCCCAGGAGGGAGACAAGGGTTGCCTTGCCTCTATCTTTATCCTTGCCGACGGATTTTCCTGTCTTCTCGGCCGAACCGAGCACATCGAGCAGATCGTCGGTGATCTGGAACACCAGGCCGAGATCGCGCGCATAGACGTGCAGCCTGTCATGATCTTCGGGAGCGGCTTGCGCGAGGATAGGGCCTGCGGCGCAGGAAAATTCCAGCAGAGCCCCCGTCTTCATTTGCTGGAGCGTGACGGTCTCTTCGGCATTGAAGGGGCGGCTTTCGGCTTCGATGTCGATGATCTGGCCGCCGATCATGCCATCATGGCCGGCCGCCCTCGCGAGCCGTTCCACAAGCTGACTGCGGACTTCCGGCGAGGGATGGGTCTCGCGATTCGAGAGGATTCCGAACGCAACGGTGAGCAGTGCATCGCCCGCGAGCACGGCGGTCGCCTCATCGAACGCCACATGAGTCGTGGGACGGCCGCGCCTCAGATTGTCATCGTCCATGCAGGGCAGATCGTCATGGACCAGGGAATAGGTGTGCAGCACTTCGACCGCGGCCGCAGCCCGCAAGGCACAGGCCGCATCCACCCCGAACAAAGCCGCGGCACGCAGGACCAGGAAAGGCCGCAGCCGCTTCCCGCCCGCAAAA
>DASYEG010000009.1:0-8584 GCA_036499145.1 Micropepsaceae bacterium
GATATCGACGATCAGGCTGAGCTTGGTCCATTGCTCATCTTCGGCGAGGATGTTGCCTTCCTCAGTGCTGGCAAATCCGCATTGCGGGCTGAGGCAAAGCTGATCGAGCGCGACATATTCTGCCGCTTCACCGATGCGGCGTTTGATGTCGTCTTTCTTCTCCAGTAGTCCGGTCTTGGTCGTGACCAGGCCGAGCACGATCTGCTTGGCACCTTGCGGCACGAAGCGAAGCGGCTCGAAACCGCCGGCGCGGTCGCTGTCATATTCGAGGAAATAACCGTCGTAATTGCAGGCGCCGAACAGCAACTCGGCCACCGGCTCATAGCCGCCCGAGGTGATCCAGGTCGAACGAAAATTGCCGCGGCAGATATGGGTGGTGATCGCCATGTCCTCGGGTTTTTCGGCCAGCACGCGGTTGATCATGCCGGCATAGGCGCTCCCGAGGTTTTCCACATCGGTGCCGCGCGCTTTGGCTTTCTCAACTTCGTCCTGGGAGCAGAGATAGGCCCAAGCCGTGTCGTCGAATTGCAGATATCGGCAACCCGCCGCATAGAACGCTTTCACCGCCTGAATGTAGACATCCGCAAGCGACGCAAACAGCGCGGCACGATCCGGATAAAGTTTCGCATTCACCGAGCCAGCGCGAAAATACAGCACACTGGGACTGGGAATGGTCATCTTCGCTGCCGCATCCGTGTGCGCCTTCAGGAAGCGGAAATGTTCGAGCATCGGGTGGTTGGCCGGAAAGCCCAGTGGCCCGACGATATGGGGCGCCTGCGCCTTGGTCTGCACCCCCTGAAACTGGATGCCTGAGGAAACGTCCCGCAATTCCACGCCTTCGAGCTGGCCGTAGAAATCGAAATGCCACCAGGCGCGGCGAAATTCGCCGTCCGTCGCGGATTGCAGGCCGATGGCTTTCTGCCGGCGGATGATTCCACCGATTTCGCGGTCTTCGATGTCTTTGAATTCGGCCGCGCCGATGGCGCCTTTCCCACGGCGTGCCCGCGCGTCCTTTATGGCTGCGGTGCGCAACAGGCTGCCGACATGGTCGGCACGGAATGGCGGGGTTGTCCTCATCGGGGGGAGCGGGGTGCTATTCCGCCGCGACGCTGGCGGACGCGGTTTGCCGCTCCGGATCGCGCAGGCCCAGAATGCGGCGCGCGTTGCTGTAGAACAGCTTCTCTCGGTCGGCCTCCGGCAAGCCAATCTCTTCGATCAGCGTCAGCGCCGTTGCCGGATCCCAGCAGGGATAATCCGAGCCATACATCACTTGGTCGATGCCGTAATAATCGATGGCGAACTTCATCCCCATGCTGTGCGGCGACACGGTGTCGGTATACATGCGGCGGATATAGGTGCTGGGCGGCTTAGGCAATTTCGCGGCCTTGCCGTTCTTATCCATGCGGCCCGATTGATACGGCAATGCGCCGCCGGTGTGCGACATCACGATTCTAAGATTGGGGTGGCGCTCCATCAAACCGGAAAAGACCATGCGCGCGGCGGTGACGCTGACTTCGATCACGCGTCCGAGACTGAGCTGAAGCGCACCGCCATAGCCTTCCAGATCGTCGCCGAACACCGCGTCTGTGGGATGCAGGAAAAGCGGAACACCGAGCTCTTCGATCCGCGCATAGAACGGCGCCAGGCGTTCCGCGTCGATGCGCGTATCGCGGCCGATGCTGCCCGGAATGTTGACGCCCATCAATCCGAGCTTGAGGATGGCGTGGTCCAGAACGTCGATGGCGATCTTCGTATCGGTCAGCGGCACCGCAGCACTTGCCCAGACCCGGCCCGGATATTTGCGCTGGGCGCCCGCCATCTCCTCGTTCCACGCAAAGGCCAAGTCGCGACCCTCTTCCGGCGGAAGATCGGAAAACGAGATCGAAAATGGTCCGATGGAGCAAACGACCCCAACCTGATGGCCAAGCCCATCCATATGTTCGAGCTGCCGGTCGAGGTCGAACCATTCGGTCCAGGAATTGAGCGACGGCCGCCCTTCATGTCCGACATAATTATAACCGCCCCGGGCATTGCGCTCGCAATGCGGAAAGCCTGTCCGCTTGCAAAGCTGCTCGAAGACGCTTCTCGGCCACCAATGGAAGTGGGAATCGATGATCCGCATGATGCTTATCCTTCGCCCGGTTCGGGTTTGCGGCCCGGGCTGGCCGTCATGCTGACATGCCCTTCGATCATTTTCCAGAGAATGGCGCGCTCTTCCGCGCTTGCCCCTGCTGTCGCAAGCGTGAAGAAATCCGCTGCATCTTGGGCCGGGAGCAGCCGCCGCCATTTTTCATCGAGCAGCTTTCCAATGCGAGGGGTGTCATGGTCGAATGGTGCGGCGATAACGGTTTCCTCAACCCGTCCATTGCCTGTGGCGATGGCCACGCGCGCCGCCCAGCGGCCGGGAAGATGCGCGTCCATGTCCTTCGAAGGGACCACCGACACGCGGCGCGCGAAATCCATGAGTGGAATATCGGGTTGTTGCCGCCGCTCCACATCGTAAAGCATGTCCGGAGCGAGTGCCGCGCACGCACATTGATAAGCCATGTTCGACAAACGGCTGAGGCGGTCATTGGCCTGAACCGGCCGGTTCAGCAGCGCGGTATGAATCGCCGGCACAAAAATTTCGATTCCATCGATCCGGCGTGGATCGACACCGTTGGACAATGCCCGTTGCAAGGCAGCGATGGCATTGGCGCCCTGGCGCGCAATCGGGAAGGGCTTGTAGCCGACGTCGCCAATAGATGGCGCCGATGCAGGCGATTCGAATACCGCCATATCGACATTTGCATGGCCCGCGTGCGGCACCAGCCATGGCTCGGAAATGAGCGACAGGTCACCACGGAAGCCATCGCCCGCCGCGGCAGAGGCGCGAATGCCCTTCAACACGGCTTCGGCGAGCGAAAACCAACGGCCCGATGGCGTGCCCGCAGGACGACCGAGCCTCCCGCTGGCACCGGCGAGCGCCAATGCCATCGCGTGGCCGAGCCGCTCGGCATCATGCCCGGCGAGGCATGACGCTGTGACGGCGGCCATCAGAGGTGCGGCAAGAAGCGTGGGCCAGACGCCGGCGCCAAGCGCCTTTGCGCCGCCGATCCCTATTCCAAGGCTCAAGCCCGCAGCGTAACCCGCCGCGACGGCGCGCGCGAAATCATCCTCGCTGCGATTTTCCGCGAGAGTCAACGCCACCGGGATGACGACCGCGCCGGGCGTCACGCATGAGGCGAGATGGATATCGTCGCATTCCGATGCCCGCGCGATGGCCGCAGCACCTGCCGCGATTTCGCCCGCATCGCCGCGTCTTCCGTATAGCGTGGAAAGGGCTTGACCGTCGCCGGTTGCGGCCCCGGCAAGAAATGCGGCCAGCGTATCCATCAGATGCAGCATGATTGCGTCCGGCGTGCCAGCCGTCTGCAAAAGATTTTCCGCCCATGATCGCAGGATCATGGAAGACCCGCGAGGCCCGCGCCGGACCAAGGCACGCCGTCGACGTTTAGAGCTATTGTCATGACAAGAACCGGCGTGCGCAACGTCATTTCGTTTGGCGTTTTGGAGGATGCGACCATTGCCAAGGGACGCGTGCCGAGCGGTCCTTCCGCCATCCAGCCGGTGAGCCGCGCCCCCGAGAGGCCCGTAAGCGAAGCCGAGATCTGTTCGCCCACAGTCCGGTTCCTATCGATCTTCGCGGCAAAATCCTTGAACCAGGAATCGGCGCGCGCGATAGCGAAACCGTCACTATCATCGCTTGCATAGGTTTGGATGCGCCGGATCCAGGCGCCCTTATAGGCAACCGTCGCGCGGATCGCGAAGCGGCGGCCAAGAGGACGGGCACCGGATAAACGCAGGAAACGGCGATCCGCATCCAGGTCGGGAGCAATCGCCACATAGGCCTCTTCCGCGCCTTGGGCGCGTGCAACTCCTTCGACGGTGCCGACAGCGCGCCCTACATCCATCGTCGCATCTATCTGCAAACGGTGCAGCGCGCTATCGGCAATTGCATCGGCCCGCGTCAGAAGCCTGCGCTCGACATCGTCCACATGCTGACGCGCCAAGGCAAAGACCGCCGTCCCATCCACGATCTCGACACCGGGAAGTGCCGCGGACAATTCGTCATGGAGGCCTGCGGGAAATGCATCGTGCTCCAGAATCGCGAGACGATGGATATTGCCCGCTTCCGCCAATTTTTTGCCGAGCACGGTGCCCGGTGTGGGCGAGGTGACCAGATCACCCACCGGCTTCACCGATTGAATCCAACTGCCAACGCGTTTGGACAATGTTGTTGCGAACAGCGGCGCGCCCTCTTGCGGCACGAGCAGAATTCCATCCGCCCAATAGGGCGAGAACGCGGTAAGATAGGAGACCGCAGCCGAGCGTATGAAATTCGTATACAGGATCATCGCATCCTGCCCCGCCGCCGCCATCGCGTCCTGCAGCCGGAGCACGCGCGTCTCCAGCATCGCAAGCGGAATCTCGTCCGCGTTCCACGCCATCAACCCCCTTCGCATGGCATTCTCCTAATGGGCCGGTACAGAGAATAGTTCGCGCGGTGTCTTGGTCAGGACATCGGCGCCGCCGGAAATCACGATCACCGCATCGCCGAGCACCATGTATCCGACCTCCGGATGATAGGTGTTGGGGTGGACGATCATGGTCATGTTTTCTTCGATTTTTGTGGTCACGTTTTCCAGAATGTGCGGTTTGGTATCGGCGAAAAGTCCAAGCCCGTGACCGCGCACGCGCGTATAGGCCTCGGTGACATATTCGCCGAGCCCGTGGGCGCGGAAGATCTCGTTCTCGGCGTGGGCGATATCGGCCGCTGTGACGCCGGGCTTGACCGCCGCGACACCGGCCTTCAGCGCATCGCGATAGACACCGAACGCCGCGCACTGTGCGGCATTCGGTTCGCCCATGACCAATGTGCGGCAGATCTGGATGTAATAACCGTTGACGCACGGGGTCAGCTCCGTGGTGACGAGGTCGCCCGGCTTCAGACGCTTGCCCATGGGCGGCGCCATGCCGCGCACCTCTTTCCCGCCGACACCGATGATCATGAAATTATCGTCGACGCCGCGCGCGCGAAAGAACGCTTCGACTTCGGCGACAAGCTCGTAATCGGCCCGGCCCTCGCGCGCCGCTTTGCGGAAGACGCCGTACCCCTCATCGGCCATATGGGCCGCCGCACGGATGGCGGCGATTTCGCAATCGAGCTTTTTCATCAGCAGCCGGTCCATCATCAGCGTGCCGTCGCCGAGCGTGAAGTCCTTGGCGCGTGCTGCGATGCGATGCGGCATCAGCCGTTTGGGCGCGGTGGCGATGCGCGAATTGCCGGCACGTTCGAGGGCCTTCTCCACCTCGGCCAGCATGGCGGGCGCGTAGACGGTTTCCACGCCGGGGCTTTCGACGCCGGCGCGGTCGGCTTCGAGGGGCGAATCCAGGAACAATGTCGTTGTTCCGTCGCGGCGTATGATGGCGAGGGCTTCGCCTTCCAGGATGCCGTAATCGGTCGCATAGCGCAGATAATCGCTCTGCCAGGCATTGCCATAGACGAGAAGCAGATCGACGCCCTCTTCGGCCATCGCTTCGGAAAGACGCGCGCGCCGGGCTTCCGCGATGGGAGCGCCGCTCATGATGTGCCCATGGCCATATAGGCTTCGGCGCCTGCTGCGGATATGAAACCTTCGGCGAGATCGCGCGCGATCGTCTCGCGGGCGCGCTCAGACGGGGCGCCATAACCGCCGCCGCCGGCAGTGAGAAAGGTCACGCGGTCGCCCGCCTGAAGCTCAATCTCGGTTTGTTTACGGACCTCGCTCTCCTGACCGTTCGCGCGGGCGATGATCGCAAGATTGATCGCGCCGGGGCGCCCGCCATGCAATCCCCAAGGCGGATCGGTCAGCCGCTCCAAATTGATGTTCGCTTTGCAGGCTTGCAGGCAGCGATAGGTGATGGCAACGCCCAGCCCGCCGCGCGTGCGGCCCGCGCCACCGCTATCGGCGCGTAGCGCGTGCTGCTCGATCAGAAAAGGGTATTTGATCTCCTGCAGTTCGATGGGAGTGTTGCGGACATCGCCCTGGCAAATGGATACGCTGGCGGATTCGCCATCCTCGCCGGGACGCCCACCCCAGCCGCCGCCGAAAATATTGAGCAAAAGAAATCGGCTGCCATTGTCCTCACGGAAGCCAAAGAAGGAACACCCGCCCATGTCGCCCTTGTGCGCGGCGGGAACCTTGTCGGGAATGGCTGGCGCCAATGCTTTCAGGATGGTGTCGATGACGGTGGGAAGCGCGATGCTCCAGAGGCCGAGCGCGGCGGGCGGCTTCGCGCTCAGCATGGTGCCTTCGGGCAAGATCACGTCCAGCGGGCGGAAGCAGCCTTCGTTGACGTCGAGGTCGGGCGAGGTCAGTGCCTTGAAAGCGACGCGCGCCGCCGCGATGCCGCCGGAGCGCCCCGAATTCAATGGGCTCGCCACCTGCTTGTTCATCTCGCTGTAGTCGACCGTCATGGTCGAGCCCGCGACGACGATTTTCACCTTCACCCTGAGGCGCACATCGAGATTGCGGCCGTCGTTGTCGAGGAAGCTTTCTGCTTCATAGGTGCCATCGGGAATGGTCTCGATCACGCGCCGGGCCGCGGCCTCGGCCTGATCCCAGACAACGGCGATGCAGTCTTCCACCGTTTCGCGGCCATAGCGCGCGATCAACTCGGCGTAACGCTCGGCGCCGACCTGGCAGGCCGCAATCTGCGCGCGCAAATCGCCAAGGCTCGCATCCGGAAAGCGGATATTGTCGCGCAGGATTTGCCACAGCGTTTCGTTGCGCGCGCCGGCCTCGTAGATTTTCAGCGAACGCAATTGCAGTCCTTCGCCGAAAATCTCCGTGGTCGCGCTCGACCCGAAACCCTGCCGCATGCCGCCGATATCCACCCAATGGGCGCGGTTTGCCGCGAAGCCCACAAGTTCGCCGGCGTGGAAACACGGCGCATAGATCACGACATTGTTCAGATGCTGGCCGCACACCCCCGCGTGGTTCATGATGACGATGTCGCCGGGCTTGAAGCCGTCGAGGCCATATTTCCGGATGCCGTCTTCCACCGAAGGACCGAGATCGGCAAGGAAGATCGGCAAGCCACCACGATTTTGCGAAATCATCTGGCCTTTCGTGTCCAACAGGCCGCAGCAATAATCGCGGACCTCATAGATCATCATGTTGTAGGCGGATTTCGCGAGCACATTCGCCATTTCATCCGCATAGGCTACAACGGCGTTGCGCACGACTTCCACGGTGATGGGATGGGCTTGGGTCACGAAAAAATCTCCTGACCGACGGCAATCATCAGATGTCCGGCCGCTGTGACGGACGCCGTGTCGCCGGGATGGACGAGGGTGGTCGCGTTGGGTTCCTCGATGATGACGGGGCCTTCGACGATTGTTCCCGCGGGAAGCGAAGGGCGCCACAAAATTCGTGTCGCCAGCGGGCGTTCGGGATCGCCGAACACAACTTCGCGGCGCAATTCTTCCATTGGCGCTTGCGTTTGCCACGGCTCGTTCAGCCAGCGCTCGGCGAGATTGTCGGCGCGCGCGGACGTCACCACGAGGCGCAGGCTCACGATCTCCATCGATTCATCCGGCGCCGATTGGCTATAGCGTTTGGCGTGTTCGGCATGGAACAAGGTGCGCAAGGCCGCGAGTTCACCCGTCAGCATGCGCGGGCCCGCGACCGGGATCGGGATCGTGTGCTCCTGCCCGACATAGCGCAGATTGGCGTAGAAGGTGAAATCGGCGGCGGCCTTAGCGATGGAGTCGCGCGCGATCCGCTCCTCACCGGCGGCCGTCAGTTCGCCAAACACGCGTTCAACCTCGGGGGGCGAAAGCGTGCCGAGCCTTCCGATCAGGGTACGGACGAAATCCTGCCGCCACGATGCCATCAGCATGCCCAATGCCGAGAACGTTCCGGGAAGCTTAGGCACGACCACCTTGGGGATGAAGATCTCGCGGGCGATAGCGACGGCATGGAGTGGGCCGCCGCCTCCGAATGCGATCAGCGTCGTATCGCGCGGATCCACGCCCTTGTTGACGGAAACCGCGCGGACCGCGAGCGACATCGCGGCATCGGCGATGCGGATAATGCCGAGCGCAGCATCGCGCACGCTTAAATTCAGGGGGGCCGCAATCTTATCGTGGATCGCGCGCTCCGAGGCCGCCACATCGAGCGCCATATGACCGTTCAGGAAGCGTCTCGGGTTGATCCGTCCCAGGACGAGATTGGCGTCCGTCACAACCGGGTCCTCATTGCCCTTGCCGTAGCAGGCTGGGCCAGGATCGGCGCCGGCACTTTGCGGGCCGACATGAATCCCGCCATTGGCATCGATCCAGGCGATGGACCCGCCGCCCGCACCGACCTCCACGATGTCGACGACAGGAAGCTGCATCGGCTGGCCGCTGGCCGCACCGCCGATGACATAGCCCTCATCGATGGCGGGCGCGCCATGAGTGATGAGGCTCGTCTTGGCCGTGGTGCCGCCCATGTCGAAACCGATGCAGGTTTCCAACTTCAGATCGCGCGCGAGCCGGCCCGCCCCGATCATCCCC
>DASYEG010000010.1:0-19274 GCA_036499145.1 Micropepsaceae bacterium
GAAATCAAATCTATCAGCAAATTTGGGATTTGGCACGCGCCGTCGCGAGACCCAAAACTCAGACACTTTCATCCATTTGGATGAAAGTGTCTGGCCGGATTGAGTTTTTTGAAATGAGAGCGCGTGTATTTCGAAGGTGCGGCTTGCGCGCGCGTTCGCGTTGTCAGACCAGCGCGCCGTGGCAGTGCTTGAATTTCTTTCCCGAACCGCAGGGACAGGTCGCGTTGCGGCTGACCTTTCCCCAGGTTGAGACATCGCCCGGATCGACGGCCGCGCCGGGATCGCGCAGCCGGACACCCTTCGTTGAAAGGGGCATTGCGGCGCCCATTTCGTCTTCGCCGGTGAGGGGGTTGATGTGGTGGGCTTCCATGCGCGGCAGAGGCGGGGGGTCCTGCACCGGAGGCGGTTCGCCCGTGCGCACCTGCACATGCATGAGCTGGCGGATCACATCGGTGCGCAGCCGCGCCAGCAGACCCTCGAACAGGGTCAAAGCCTCGCTCTTATATTCGTTGAGCGGGTCGCGCTGGCCGTAGCCTCTGAGGCCCACATATTGGCGCAGATGTTCGAGCTGGATGATGTGTTCGCGCCAATCATGGTCCAGCGTCTGAAGCAGGATCGCCTTTTCGAGATAACGCACGATCTCAGGACCGAACCCTTCCGCTCTTTCGGAAGTGCGCCGCGTCACGGCCTCCGTGATGCGCTCTTTCATCTCCTCTTCGGCGATGCCTTCTTCCTTCGACCACTCGACGACGGGAAGTTCGAGTCCGAAGACGTCCCTCACTTCCTCTTCCAGGCCGGCCACGTCCCATTGCTCGGCGTAGGCCCGTTCGGGAATGTGCCGCGCGACGAGCTCTTCAGTGACCTGGTTGCGCATATCGGCGATGATTTCGCCGACCTCTTCGGCCCGCATGATGTCGAGACGCTGTTCGAAGATCACCTTGCGCTGGTCGTTCAGCACGTTGTCGAACTTCAAAACGTTCTTGCGCATTTCAAAATTGCGCGCTTCCACTTTCTGCTGGGCTTTTTCGAGTGCCTTGTTCACCCAGGGATGAGCAATCGCTTCGCCTTTTTCGAGTCCCAGCCGCTGCAGGATGGAATCCATGCGCTCCGACCCGAAGATGCGCATCAGATCGTCCTGCAAGCTCAGGAAGAATTTCGACGCGCCGGGATCGCCTTGACGCCCGGACCGGCCGCGAAGCTGATTGTCGATGCGCCGGCTCTCATGGCGTTCCGTCCCGAGAATGAAAAGTCCGCCCGCGCCGATGACCTTCTGTTTGTCGGCAACGACCTCGGCCTTGATCTCGGCGATGCGGCGCGCGCGTTCAGCTTCGTCGGTGACATCGGCGAGTTCCAGCCGGATGCGCATGTCCGGATGGCCGCCGAGCTGAATGTCGGTGCCGCGTCCTGCCATGTTCGTTGCGATGGTGACGCCATGCGAGCGGCCGGCTTGCGCCACGATATAGGCTTCCTGTTCGTGGTAGCGCGCATTCAGCACATTGTGTTCGATGGGATTGGATTTGGAGGAGATCGAGACGAGATATTCTCCGATCTCGCGATGCTCCTTGCCTTGTGGCGTATCGCCGAGCTTCTGGGCCCGCTCGATCAATTCCTCGCCCGTTTCACGGATGTATTTGCGGTCGCGAAGTTTGGCATCGAGGGTTTCGGATTTCTCGATCGACACCGTGCCGACGAGGACGGGCTGGCCCTTCATATGGCATTCGGCGATCTGGGTGACGATCGCGCGATGCTTCTCGTCTTCCGTGCGATAGACCTCGTCGTCCGCATCCTGACGCTTGACCGGCATATTGGTCGGAATCTCGATCACGTCGAGATTGTAGATGTCCATGAACTCGGCAGCTTCGGTGAGGGCCGTGCCCGTCATGCCGGCAAGCTTGCCGTAGAGACGGAAGTAATTCTGGAATGTGATCGAGGCGAGTGTCACGTTCTCCGATTGGATGGATGTGTGTTCCTTGGCCTCCAGCGCCTGATGCAGGCCTTCGGAATAACGCCGTCCTTCCATCATGCGCCCGGTGAATTCGTCGATGATGACGACCTTGTCGTCCTTGACGATGTAATCCTTGTCGCGCTGGAACAGCTTGTGGGCGCGCAGCGCCTGATTGACGTGATGGACGACGACGATGTTGTTGATGTCGTAGAGATCGCCTTCTTCGAGCGCGTCCACGCTTCGCAGAAGCTCGACCATGTGCTCATTGCCCTGTTCGGTCAACGAGACCTGGCGCTGCTTTTCGTCGAGCTCGAAGTCCTCCGCAACGAGGCCTGAAAGGATCGAGTCGACCTTCTTGTACAGTTCCGATTGATC
Organism: Micropepsaceae bacterium; assembly: GCA_036499145.1. Classification (GTDB taxonomy): domain Bacteria; phylum Pseudomonadota; class Alphaproteobacteria; order Micropepsales; family Micropepsaceae; genus CAIYRG01. The sequence goes on from DASYEG010000010.1 coordinate 2,321, forward strand.
TTCGGTCGGTCCGGAAATGATCAGGGGCGTGCGCGCTTCATCGACCAGGATGGAGTCGACCTCGTCGACGATGGCGTAATGGTGGCCGCGCTGCGCCATCTGATCGAGATTGTATTTCATATTGTCGCGCAGATAGTCGAAGCCGAACTCGTTGTTCGTGCCGTAGGTCACATCGGCGGCATAGTTGACGCGGCGCTCCTCATCGGTGAGGCCGTGCACGATGGTTCCGACCGAGAGGCCGAGGAAGTTGTAGATCTGTCCCATCCACTCCGCGTCGCGCGTGGCGAGGTAGTCGTTCACGGTGACGACATGCACACCCTTGCCTTCGAGAGCGTTGAGGTAGACCGGCAGGGTGGCCACGAGCGTCTTGCCTTCGCCCGTTTTCATCTCGGCGATCCGGCCTTCGTGCAAGACCATGCCGCCGATCAGCTGGACGTCGAAATGGCGCTGGCCGAGGGTGCGTTTGGCGGCTTCGCGTACCGCCGCGAACGCCTCCGGCAGAAGGTCGTTCAGCGTCTCGCCATTCTGGAACCGCTGCTTGAAAGTGGCCGTCAGGGCCAGAAGCTCGGCATCGGATTTTTTTTCGAATGCGGGCTCAAGCGCGTTGATCTTGGCGACCGTGGCCAATTTGGGCTTGACCTTCCGGTCGTTAACGGACCCGAAAAGGCCGGTCAGTGCGTTCAGAGGACGCTGGATGAAACTGTCGAGACTGAGCATCAATTCCTCGTGCTGCCCAGGGAGGAACGGCCGGAAAACCGCTCGAGGAGCATTTCCCGCGCATTCTGGCCCCTTTAAGGCCGGGGGAGAGATAAGAACCGCACCCCCCCTTGTCAATTCGCGTAACTCGGGCCTAATCGGCCTTTCCGGGTTGTCATAAATGAGTCGCTGGCCGGATATGGCAATTTAAGAGAAAAGCCATGGGGACGCAGGGGGGTGCGACGATACGGGGCAAGGCCTCGCCGAAAGGCGCGGTTAAGGCCAAAACACCGGTTTCAAAGCCGGGCGCTGCTGCTTCTGCCACGACTGCGCCGCACAAATCCCCCTTGGCGCCCAAGATTCTCGCCAATCTGCCTCCGCTCGCCGGGGTGCGTCTCGCCACGGGCGAGGCGGGCATCAAATATCGCGACCGGACCGATGTCCTTCTGATGGTGCTGGCGCCCGGCACGCAGGTGGCTGGGGTCTTCACCAAATCGAAGACGGCGTCCGCGCCAGTGGATTGGTGCCGGAAGCATCTGGCTGGCGGAACCGCGCGCGTCCTGGTGGTGAACAGCGGCAATGCGAACGCCTTCACGGGAAGGGCCGGAATGGACAGTGTTCGCGAGGTGGCGGAATCGGCGGCTGGCGTGGTCGGCTGCCGGGCGCAGGAGGTATTCCTGGCCTCGACTGGTGTCATCGGAGAACCGCTGCCGCACCAGAAAATCACCAGGGTCCTGGGACGGCTCGCGGAATCCGGGGCGGCCGGCGGGTGGCGCCAAGCCGCCGAAGCCATCATGACGACGGACACCTTCCCGAAGCTCGCGACCGCAACGGCGCACATCGATGGCCATCGGGTGACGATCAGCGGTATCGCCAAGGGATCGGGCATGATCATGCCCGACATGGCGACCATGCTGGGATTCATCTTCACGGATGCGCGTTTGCCGGCCGGCGTGCTGCAGCCGCTTCTCAATGAGGCGGTCTCCCGCTCCTTCAACGCCATCACGGTCGACAGCGATACCTCGACCAGCGACACGCTGCTGCTGTTCGCGACAGGCAAGGGCGCCGCCCATCCTCCCATATCGAAGCCGAGCGACAAGCGCCTTGACCAGTTCAAGGACCGGCTGAACGCGGTGCTGCTTGATCTAGCGCTGCAGATCGTCAAGGACGGCGAGGGGGCGACCAAGCTGATCCAGGTGGATGTGACAGGCGCCCAGACCAATGAATCGGCAAAGAAGATCGCCCTTTCCATCGCCAATTCGCCTCTGGTGAAGACGGCGATCGCCGGGGGCGATGCCAATTGGGGCCGGGTGGTGATGGCCGTGGGCAAGGCAGGCGAACCGGCCGAACGCGACAGACTGAAGATCATGTTCGGCACCCATGTCGTCGCCGACAAGGGCGAAAGGGCGACCGGCTATAATGAGGCGCTCGCAACCAAAGCGGTCTCCGGGCCGGAAGTCGTGATTTCCTCGGATGTGGGTGTGGGCAAAGGCAAAGCCACCGTCTGGACCTGCGACCTGACGGAAGGTTACATCCGCATCAACGGCTCCTATCGCAGTTGAACCTTTGCCTCTCGTCCTCGTCGCAGCCTGCGTGCTTATCGATTCCGACGGACGTGTGCTGATCGCTCAGCGCCCCGAAGGCAAAACCATGGCAGGTCTGTGGGAATTTCCCGGCGGCAAGATCGAGCCCGGTGAACGGCCAGAAGAAACCGTGATCCGCGAAATGCGCGAAGAACTCGGTGTGGCCATCAAGGAAGCGTGCCTCGCGCCTTTCATCTTCGCCTCGCACAGCTATCCCGAGTTTCATCTCTTGATGCCGCTGTTCCTCTGCCGGCGCTGGGAGGGCATCGCGCGCGCCCATGAAGGACAAAAGCTCGCCTGGGTACGCCCCAAGGATCTGGCGCTTCAGTCTGAGCGCTACCCCATGCCGCCGGCGGATGTGCCGCTGATCCTGATGTTGCGCGACCTGCTGTAAGTCAGGGCACGGGTTTCTCTCCCGCTGGCTGTTCTTTAGTGCCGAGTGCGTCGGCAAGGCGTGTCTTTGCCGATCCTGGCTGAAGCGGTTTCTGCTGGCTCTCATGCGGTGCCCAGCCGGTCAGGAACACGATGTCGAATGTCGCGAGGAAACGTCCATCGGCATCGGTGAAGCGCTGGGAATATTCGCGCGTCACCGCTTCCAAGATGCGCGGCGACAGGAATTTGTTTCTCCGCTCCGCCAGCACATTGGTTTCGCCAAGCGCGCGCAAATCCGCGAACAGCCGCGCGAGATCGCGATAGCGCACGATCGTGCGCTCCACATCGGCAACGGGAAGGGTGAAGCCCGCGCGGCTGAGTAGCCCGCCGAGATCACGCACATCTGCGAAGGGCGAGATTCGCGGGCTGATACCGCCCAGGATTTCGGTTTCAGCGGCGGCAAACGCGTTCCTCAACTCCCGCAAGGTCTCGCCCCCGAACATCGCCGCCAGGAACAGGCCGTCCGGCCGCAACGCGCGCCGGATTTGTACCAGTGTGCCGGGAAGATCGTTGACGGCGTGCAGCGACAGCACGCTCGTCACCAGATCGAAGCTTCCATCCGCGAACGGCAGAACCTCTTCATCGGCAATCACGGACGGCGTGTTCCAGCCAAACCCCATCCGGACCCAGTTTTCCGCGAAAGGGGCCAAGAGCGGAAAAATCCGTGCGCGGGAATGGATGTCGAGCCCATCGGTGAAACGCCTGTTGATGGCACCCATCCGCTCGGCCAGATGCCCCGCCGCGTCCTGGGCCAGAAAAATGTCTTCGGCCATCCGTTCGGCGCGCGCGCGGCGCATGCGGTAGGCGAACGAATCGAAAATGCGTGGCGGGGCCTGGCTCATCTTCGCTAGAGTTAGGCCATGAGCATGCCAAGGGAAATAAGCGTCATAGCCGGGTCCTTCGCCCGGCGTGGGATTCATGGTGTTCTCGACGTGCTGTTCCCACCCCTTTGCATGTCATGCAAGGCGCGCCTGTCCGAACCTCATTCTCTCTGCGCGTCGTGCTGGAGCGCGATCTCGTTTATCGATGAGCCTTTCTGCGCGCGGTGTGGCATCCCATTCGACATCGATCCGGGCGGCGAGACGGTGTGCGGCCCCTGCCACAGCAAACCACGCGCCTTCGACACGGCCCGCTCGCTCCTGCGTTATGACGACGCATCCAAACCGCTTGTCCTCACCTTCAAGCACGGCGACCGTCTGGATCAGGCGCCTGCTTTTGCGCGCTGGCTGGAACGCGCCGGCCGGTCCTTACTGAGCGAAACCGACCTGATCGTTCCGGTGCCGCTGCATCGCTGGCGGCTGTGGCGGCGCCGCTACAACCAGGCCGCGGTGATCTCTGAACGTCTCGCGCGGCTCTGCGCGCGTCCCCACGATCCCCTGGCATTGGAACGAAAACGTCCCACTCCCAGCCAGGGTAAGATGATTTCGGCCAAGGCGCGGCGGCGCAATGTGCTTGGAGCTTTCCGGGTGCCTCCGGCGAAAGCCCCAAGCGTCAAAGGCCGCGCGATCCTGCTGGTGGACGACGTGTTCACCACAGGCGCCACGCTCGAAGCCTGTGCCCGGGCCTTGAAGCGGGCAGGGGCCGTCCGGGTCGACGCGCTCACTTTGTCGCGCGTTGTAAGGCCCGGCTTTAGCGATATATGAGGGAGTGTGGATTAGAGTTGGATGTATGGCTAGAATCGTCATGTATACGACGCAGGTTTGTCCCTATTGCGTACAAGCGAAGCGATTGCTCAACAGGAAGGGTGTCGCTTTCGAGGAAATCGACATATCGAGGGATCCCGAACTGAGGCGCACCATGGTGCAGAAAGCCGGCGGGCGGCTCACCGTTCCGCAAATCTTCGTCGACGACAAATATCTCGCCGATTGCGATGGGATGTACGCACTGGATAGGGCAGGCAAGCTCGACGCGCTGCTCAACCCGTCATGAGCGAACGCAAGATCAAAGTCGCTTGCGTGCAGCTGCGCTGCGGCGACGATGTCGCCGAGAATGTCGGCAGTGCGCTCAAGCTGATCCGTGAGGCTCATAAAGCAGGCGCTCAGTTCATCGCGACGCCCGAGAACACCAATTTGATGGCGGCCGATGGCGGCGCCAAACTGGAAAAGACGGTTGTGGAAAAGGACGATTCCGCCCTGCCGCAGTTCGCAGGCGTGGCGGAGGAACTGGGCATCTGGTTGCTGGTGGGCTCCCTCGGCATCAAAGTGTCGGAGGGCAAGACCGCCAATCGCTCCTACCTCATAGGACCTAACGGGCGCATCGCCGCGCGCTATGATAAGATTCACCTCTTCGACGTGAACCTTCCCTCCGGCGAGACCTATCGCGAATCCAACACCGTAACTCCCGGTGCGGACGCGGTGGTGGCCAGCTTGCCTTGGGCGCGCATAGGTTTGTCCGTCTGTTACGATCTGCGCTTCCCGCAGCTCTATCGGGCCTTGGCAAAAGAGGGCGCCGAAATTCTCACCGTGCCATCGGCTTTCACCGAAACCACGGGCAAGGCCCATTGGCATGTCCTGCTGCGCGCGCGCGCGATCGAGAATGGCTGCTTCGTCGTGGCGCCTGCGCAAGGCGGTACGCATGCGAATGGACGCAAGACCTACGGGCACAGCCTCATCGTCGGCCCCTGGGGCGATATCCTGGCCGAAGCGGGAATCGATCCGGGCATCGTCACGGCGGATCTGGATTTGGAAGAAATTGCTTCTGTTCGCGCGCGCCTTCCCTCCCTGCACCATGACCGCCCGTTCAGTGCTCCGGATTGAGACGCGGTTTGCGTAAACCAATTTCAGCAATCGTCCATGGTGAAATGGGTCTGCATTCCCAAGAGGACCTCGCGTGATCGCGTATAATCTTGCCTGTTCCGAGGGCCATGAATTCGAAGGCTGGTTCCAGAGCGGCGCCGCCTATGATGCGCAAGAAGCGCAGGGTGCGCTTGCATGCCCGTTCTGCGGCGATGCCCAGGTAAAAAAGGCGATCATGGCGCCTGCGGTCAGGACCTCCGTCACCAAGGCGAAGGGCAAGACGGATCTCGCGCCCACGCAGCCCGGGGGCGCGCCGGCCATCGACAAGCCTGATCCCCAGAAGCTGCGCCAGTTCATGGCCGGCTATCGCAAATTCATCGAACAGAACGCCGATTATGTCGGGCCGCGATTTCCCGAGGAGGCACGCAAAATCCACTACGGGGAGACGGAAGAACGCCACATCTATGGAGAAAGCACGATCGGTGAGGCGCGCGAGATGATCGAAGAAGGCATAGCGATCGCGCCCGTGCCGTCGGATCCTGGCGATTTGAATTAGCGAGTCGCTGCCTGCATCGCGGCCATCATGTAATTCACATCCGTATCGGTGGAGAGCTGCCAATCCCAGCGTAAGGGATCGAAGGCCACGCCCTGCAGGCCGGTGACCACCAGTCCGGTATCCTCCAAAAGACGTTGAAGGTCGGCGGGCTTCACGAATCGATTCCAGTCATGGGTGCCGGCCGGCAACCAGCGCAGCACATATTCGGCGCCGATTTTGGCCAAGGCCAGGCTTTTGAGCGTGCGGTTCAGGGTGGCGACCAGCATCAAGCCGCCGGGCTTCAGCAGGCTCGCGCAAGATTCCAGAAATCCGCCGAGATCGGCGACATGTTCGACCACTTCCATATTGAGGATGACATCGAAGCTGGCGCCCTCAGCGGCGAGGGCCTCTGCCGTGACCGCGCGGTAATCCAAAGCCAGCCCCGAGGCAGCGGCATGGGCAGCGGCTATCCTCACATTTTTCTCCGAGGCATCCGCGCCCAGCACGTGAAAGCCCATGCGCGCCATGGGCTCGGATAAGAGGCCCCCGCCGCAGCCAATGTCGAGCAGTGTCAGGCCGGTGAACGGCGCCAGGCTTCGTTCGTCCCGGCCAAAATGTTCCGCGGTCAAAGCTCGGATGAACGTCAAGCGGACCGGATTGAAAACATGCAGAGGCCGGAACTTGCCGTTCGGGTCCCACCACTCGGCTGCGAGCCGTGTGAATTTTTCGACCTCGGCCGGGTCCACGGAGGAAGCCGCCGCCACCCTTGAGGCGTCCCCGGCGGCGTTTCGAGGCTGGGATGTTGTCACGATGCTTCCATTGGATGTTGAGCCGGACGAGCCTCACGTCTATGTATGACCCGCAAAACCTGCCCGCACCAGACCCCCAAATGGCCAAGATCGTCATGAAATTCGGCGGCACATCGGTGGCCGATATCGAGCGTATTCGCAATGTGGCGGTGCTGGTCAAGCGCGAGGTGGACCGTGGCCATGAGGTCGCCGTGGCGGTTTCGGCCATGGCCGGAGAGACCAACAAGCTGGTTGCCTGGGCGCGCGAATTATCTCCTCTGCACGATGCACGCGAGTATGACGTGGTGGTGGCTTCGGGTGAGCAGGTTTCTTCCGGGCTTCTCGCCATCGCGCTTCAATCCATCGGTGTCAGCGCACGCTCCTGGCTAGGTTGGCAGATTCCCGTTCGCACGTCGTCCATGCACAGCTCGGCCCGAATCGAGTCCATTGACCCCGCCGTCCTGAACCAGCGTATGGCGGAAGGGCAGGTTGCCGTGATCGCGGGTTTCCAGGGCATCGCTCCCGACAATCGCATCACCACCATCGGGCGCGGCGGCGGCGATACGAGCGCAGTGGCGGTTGCTGCCGCGCTCAAGGCGGACCGCTGCGACATCTATACGGATGTGGACGGCGTCTACACGACCGATCCGCGGATAGTGCCCAAGGCGCGGCGCCTGGAGCGAATCGCCTTCGAAGAAATGCTCGAGATGGCTTCGCTCGGTGCCAAAGTGCTCCAGACCCGCTCTGTTGAGATCGCCATGCTTCATCGTGTCCCCGTGCGGGTTCTTTCGACCTTCAATCCCGAAGCGGGCGGCACACTTCTTTGCGACGAGGAAGACATCGTGGAAAAGAAACCCGTCACCGGCATCGCTTACACGCGCGACGAAGCCAAGATCACGCTTCTGCGGATACCGGATCAGCCCGGCGTGGCTGCCGCCATTTTTGGACCGCTCGCCGAGGCCGGGGTCAACGTCGACATGATCGTGCAGAACGTGTCGGAGGATGGCCGCCGCACGGACCTGACGTTCACGGTTTCGCGCGCCGAACTGGACCGCGCCCTCGATGCGATCCGCAAGGCAGCGCCGCAAATTGGCTACAAGGATCTGATCTCCGCGGCCAACGTCGCGAAAGTTTCGATCATCGGAATCGGCATGCGTGCACACCCCGGGGTCGCCCAGACCATGTTCAAGACGCTGTCGGAAAAGGGAATCAATATTCAGGTTATCTCCACCTCCGAAATCAAGGTCAGCGTCCTCATTGCCGAAGATTATGTGGAACTCGCGGTGCGGGCGTTGCATTCCGCGTACGATCTGGACGCGGCATAATTTATGCTAACTGATACGCTGCGACCGTCGCGCATCAGGGAATTGATGAGATTGCGCGTACTCGCGAACGAGCATGCCCAGCAGTTGAGCAACATGATCGAATTACGACGCATGGCAGGGAAGCCCATCTGATGCCGCCCCAACTCGCAGCGGGCGGCCCCAGGGTTCTTCTGCGCCGCCTGCGCGAGATCATGGCGGAGCGGCAGAGCGCGCAAGCTCGGCTCGACAAGCTGGTATCGGTGATCGCCGCCAATATGGTGGCCGAAGTGTGCTCGATTTATCTGCGCCGGGCAGGGAACGCGCTTGAGCTGTTCGCCACCGAAGGATTGAACCGCGCAGCGGTGCATAGCACGCGCCTGAAACCTGGCGAGGGGCTGGTGGGCTTGGTGGCGCAAAGCGCCACACCGTTGAACCTTTCCAATGCGCCGGAGCATCCTAGCTTCTCCTACCGGCCCGAAACAGGCGAAGACCCGTTCAACGCCTTCCTGGCGGTTCCGATCGTGCGGGGTGAGCGCGTCTTTGGCGTGCTCACGGTGCAGAATCGTACGCAGCGCCATTATGGCGAGGAGGAAGAAGAGGCCCTTGCCACCATCGCCATGGTTCTGGCGGAAGTCGTGGCGCAAGGCACGCTGGTCGATCTTGCCGAGATCGACGAAGCCGAGTTGTCGCCGACGCGCCCTGCGACATTCCACGGTGAGGGGTTGGCGGAAGGTTTGGCTGTCGGCACGGTTTTTCTTCATCAGCCGCGCGTGAAAGTCGACCGCATGATCGCGGACGATCCCAAGGTGGAGTTGCTGCGTCTGGAAGACGCGCTGGAACAATTGCGCATCGCTGTGGATGCGATGCTCGAATCTTCCGAACTCGACCTCGCCGGCGACACGCGGGAGGTCATCGAAGCCTACCGCTTGTTCGCTCATGACCAGGGCTGGCGGCAGCGCCTGACTGACGCGGTGCGCTCGGGCCTTACGGCCGAAGCGGCGGTGGAGCGCGTGCAGGACGAAACGCGCGCCCGTATCAACCGCACCAACGACGCATATTTGCGCGAGCGTCTGCACGATTTCGACGACCTCGCCCGGCGGCTCATGCGCCACCTCGTGAAGACCGATGGCGGCGAAACCGAAAACCTGCCCGCGCAGGCCATTGTGGTTGCGCGAACCATGGGGCCGGCGGAGCTTCTGGACTACGGCCGCAATCGCATCATGGCGCTGGTGGTGGAGGAGGCCTCACAGACGTCGCACATCGCGATCGTGGCGCGCTCGCTCGGCATCGCACTCGTCGGCGGGGTTGAAGGCGTGGCCGATGCCGCACGGGCGGGCGATCGCATTGTCGTGGATTCGGACAGCGGCGAGGTTCATTTGCGCCCGCTTGGCGAGGTGATAACGGCATTTCAGGCCAAACAAGGCCTTCTTGCGCAGCGCGTCGCTCGTTTCGCGGCCATTCGCGATGAACCGGCTGTTACGCTCGATGGCGTGCAGGTCAGCCTGAACATGAATGCCGGCCTGCTGCTCGATCTGCCGCATCTCGGACAATCCGGCGCGGATGGGATCGGACTCTTCCGGACCGAACTGCAATTCATGATCGGCTCCAATATGCCGCGTCTGAAGGATCAGATCGCTTTTTACAAGCAGGTGCTGGATGCCGCGGGTGATAAGGACGTGGTCTTCCGGACACTCGATCTGGGCGGCGACAAGGTCCCGAGTTACGGCCGGACGGTACGTGAGGAGAATCCGGCGCTCGGCTGGCGGGCGTTGCGCATCGCGCTCGATCGCCCGGCACTGCTGCGTTATCAGACGCGTGCGCTGATCACCGCGGCCGGCGGGCGGAGTTTGCGCCTGCTCCTGCCGATGGTGAGCGAAGTGGCGGAATTCGAAACCGCCCGCGGACAGATCGGGCGCGAGCTGGACCGTGCCAAACGGGTGGGACTTACGCTGCCGCAAAGCATCCGGCTGGGCGCGATGGTGGAGGTTCCCTCGCTGCTATTCGTGTTGAAGCAACTCCTGCAAGCTGCTGATTTTATTTCCATAGGGTCAAACGATCTCCTGCAATTCATATTCGCTGCGGACCGCACCAATCCCACGGTGGCGCGGCGCTACGATACGCTTTCGCCGGCGGTGCTGAACCTGATACGGCGCGTCGTGGACGAGGGAAGGCAAGGTGAACGGTTGTCCGATATCTCGATCTGTGGTGAGATCGCAGGCCGTCCCCTGGAGGCCATGGCTTTGGTAGGCTCCGGCATCAGGTCGCTTTCGATGCAGGCCTCCATGATCGGACCGGTCAAGATGATGATCCGAAGTCTCGATACGCGATTGCTTAAGCCAATGGTCGACAGGCTGTGCGGCACGGCGATGCCGAGCGCGCGGGCCGAACTGACCGATTTCGCCAGCAGTCATGGCATTCCCATCGGACGTGCCTAAGCTGGCTTGCCGGGACTTCTCGGGTTGTGGCAAAGGCAAGCTTCTGGTTTAATTGAGAGACTCAGGATCCGATTGGCAAAAGAACTTCGGACGGCCGAGATTTTTCGGCGTAGTGAAGCTCAGCGGCACAGCAGGCGGCATGGCAAAGGTAACGCGACTTTCGCTGGACAGTAGCGGTGGGTTGGAACGCCGCAGCCTCCATTTGCGGGAGATTTCCGACGATGCGGAACTGCCGCTGGAGACCGTTGGGCTGGACCTGCGCAAAGCCCGCCAGAGAAAGGGCGAGGATTTGGCGCATATTGCCCAAGTCCTGAAGATTCGAAGGGGGTATCTCGACGCGTTGGAAGAAAGCCATTTCGACGCGATTCCGGGAACCGCTTACACGATCGGGTTCGTGCGCACCTATGCCCAATATCTTGGATTGGACGCGCGCAATTGCGTCGAGCGGATCAAGACGGAAATTGCAGGACGCAGCGACACGCGTGATGGAACAGTGCAGGTTTCCAGCCCGCGTGAGCGCAGCCTGCCTCGCGGCGGGATCGTTTTTGCCGTGCTGCTCGCCATTGCCGTCATCTATGGCGTTTATTACCTTTTCATCGCCGTCAACCGCATGACGTCGCAGCCGGTCACGCCGGTCCCGCCGCGGCTCGCGGCCCAGGCGGGTTTAAGTCCGCCCGATGATCCTCCCTTGTCAGGGCCAGCGGCACCAACAGCGGAACCTGTACCGCCGTTGCCAGGGGCCGAAGCCGCCAACGGCACCGCCCAGACCGTCGCGCCGCTTCCAGAAGGACATAAATACGGCATTCAAACCAATTCGAGAATCATTTTGCTCGCGCATAAACCAACGCGCGTGACGGTGTTCGGCCCGAACCGGCGTCTCATGCTTGACCGGCAGCTGCAGCCCGGCGATTCCTACTTTGTCCCCGATACGGCGGGCCTGACGCTCTCCGCTTCGAATGGCGGAGCCTTGGAACTGATACTCGACGGCAATACGATGGGTTTCGCAGGCCAGGAAGGCCTTGTGTCCGAAGGTCTGTCACTTAATCCGCAGGATGTCGCGGGGCACAAGGCGCGCGGGTAAGAACATGAGCATTCGACCGTATCGCGATATTCAGAGACGAAAATCACGGAAGATCCATGTCGGCACGGTCGAGGTGGGCGGCGATGCGCCCATCACCGTTCAGACGATGACCAACACACTGACGTCCGATGCGCGCGCCACCATCGCGCAGATCAAACGCGTCGAGGACGCCGGCGCCGATATCGTGCGCGTCTCCTGTCCCGATGAGGATTCCACCAAGGCGCTCAAGGCGATCGTCAGGGCGTCACGGGTTCCCATCGTGGCCGACATCCATTTCCACTACAAACGCGCCATCGAGGCAGCAGAAGCCGGTGCGGCGTGCCTGCGCATCAATCCAGGCAATATCGGCTCCGCGAGCCGCGTGCGCGATGTCATTCAGGCGGCCAAGGACCACGGCTGTTCCATGCGCATCGGCGTGAATGCCGGTTCCTTGGAAAAGGAACTGCTGGAGAAATATGGCGAGCCGTGTCCGGAAGCTATGGTGGAAAGCGCGCAGCGCCACATGCAAATCCTCGAAGACAATGATTTCTTCGAGTTCAAGGTCAGCGTGAAGGCATCGGACGTATTCCTAGCCGTTGCCGCTTATCAGCAACTGGCGGAGGTTTGCGATTATCCGTTGCATCTGGGCATTACCGAGGCTGGCGGCATGATTCCGGGGACGGTCAAATCCTCCATCGGCATGGGTATGCTGTTATGGTCGGGCATCGGAGACACCATCCGCGTCTCGCTGTCCGCCGAGCCCGAAGAGGAAATCCGCGTCGGCTTCGATCTGCTCAAATCCCTTGGCCTGCGGCACCGAGGCGTCAACATCGTGTCGTGTCCTTCTTGTGCGCGGCAGGGGTTCAACGTCATCAAGACCGTCGAGCTTCTGGAAGAACGCCTGAAGCATATCGCCACGCCCATGTCGCTTTCGATCATCGGCTGTGTTGTGAATGGGCCGGGCGAGGCCCGTGAGACCGACATCGGTTTCACAGGCGGCGGCGCGGGTGCCGGTATGATCTATCTCAACGGCAAGCCCGTTTATAAGCTTGAGAATGCGAGCCTCGTCGATCACGTGGTCGAGCTGTGCGAGAAGAAGGCCGCCGAAATCGAAGCCGAGCGCAACGTCCTCGAACCGGCACAATAGCGATGTTCCTGGCCTCGTTATTCCGGGCAAGCGGTAAGCTGGCGCCTTACGCGCTGCGATGACGCATTCTAGGCAATGATTCCCGATGCCAAACTGGAACGCGTTCTGGATCGCTTTCAAGCGATCGAGCATCAACTCGCGTCCGGCCACTCGGAAGAATTCGCGAAGCTTTCGAAAGAACATTCGGAACTTTCTCCCGTAGTGAATGCGATCCGCGCCTATAAGGACACACGCGTCCAGCTCAAGGACAGCGAAACATTACTGGCGGATCCGGCTTCCGATTCCGAGCTGAAGGCGTTGGCGCAGGAAGAATCCGATACGCTGCGCAAGAAATTCGGCGCGCTTGAGCGTCATGTGCAATTGCTGCTGCTGCCGAAGGATTCCGCCGACGATTCCAGCGCGATCATTGAAGTCCGCGCTGGAACGGGTGGGGAGGAGGCTTCGCTGTTTGCCGGCAATCTTCTGAAAATGTACACGCGCTATGCCCAATTGCAGGGATGGAAGACCGAGTTGCTGTCGCTCAGCGAATCCGATCTTGGCGGCGTGAAAGAAGCCGTCCTCAGCACCGAGGGTGAGGGCGCCTATGCCAAGCTCAAATTCGAGTCCGGCGTCCATAGGGTGCAGCGCGTGCCGGTGACGGAAGGTTCGGGCCGCATCCACACGTCGGCTGCGACCGTCGCGGTCCTGCCGGAACCTGAAGACGTCGACGTTCATATCGATGACAAGGATTTGCGCATCGACGTCTACAGGGCGAGCGGCGCCGGCGGACAGCACGTCAACAAGACCGAATCGGCGGTGCGGATCACGCACCTTCCCACCGGCATCGTGGTGGCGATGCAGGAGGAGAAATCGCAACACAAAAACCGGGCCAAGGCGATGAAGATCCTCAAAGCCCGCATGTTCGAAGCCGAACGCGAGCGTCAAGCCAATGCACGCGCCGCCGAGCGCAAAGGACTGGTCGGTTCCGGAGACCGGTCCGAGCGCATCCGCACCTATAATTTTCCGCAAGGACGCGTGTCCGACCATCGGATCAATTTGACGCTCTATAAGCTTGATCGAATCATCTCGGGCGATGATTTGGGCGAGGTCATCGACGCGCTCCTGACCGAAGATCAGGCGAGCCGATTGGCAGCCGAGGAAGATATCGCGTGAGCTGGGAAAGTGCCGATGCACTCCTGGCTGACGCGAGCGCACAATTGGCGGCCGCCGGCGTCGAATCGCCGCGACGCGAGGCTAAGCTTTTGCTCCGTCATGCAACGGACGTCGCCCGGGAAGACATCGTAGTGGGCCAGTTGCCCCCTCTGACGCCGCAAATGATCGCACGTTTCAAGACCGCGGTACGCCGGCGCATCGCGCGCGAACCATTTGCGTACATTGTAGGATCGCGCGAATTTTGGAGCCTCGATCTCGCGGTTGGCCCGGATGTGCTGATCCCGCGTCCCGAATCCGAAACCTTGATTGAGGAGGCGTTGCAGCGTTTCCCAGAGCGGAATGCGGCATTGCGCGCAGCCGATCTTGGAACCGGATCGGGGTGCCTCCTGCTCGCCTTTCTTTCCGAGCGGCCGAATGCCCAAGGCGTGGGTGTCGATGTCTCCACAGACGCACTGGCCTTGGCCCGCTGCAATGCCGAAGCTCTGGGGTTGCAGGCGCGCGTCCAATTCCAATGGAGCGATTGGACGGAAAATCTTCTGGGTGTGTTCGATGTGATCTTCGTTAACCCGCCCTATATCAGCCATCACGAATTGGAGAGCTTGGAACCGGAGATCCTACGCTACGAGCCGAGAGCCGCACTCGACGGTGGGCCGGACGGGCTCGATGCATACCGCCGCATTTCCTCGAGGCTCGCAGCGCATTTAAGCCTGCAAGGATTGGCTTTTTTCGAGCTGGGGAAGGGTCAAAGGGATTCGGTGGAAGCTATTTTGGCGCAGGAAGGGTTCATTGCCCAGGGAACCGTTTGCGACCTCGCCGGTATTCCCCGTTGTTTGGTTGCCGGCTTGGATGCAGCAAAGATTACGCCAAAAAAAGAATTGGCATTGGACACACGAAGCGGCTAGGGTTTCGAATACTGGGGAAAGACGAAGGTGCCGGCCGCCGTACAACGGAAGAGAGCCGGAGGAAGCGCAAACGAAAGCGCCGTCCTTCGTGACGTGAGAGCTCGGAAGATCGCGCGAACCATAAAATAAAATGGGTAGGAATCGTGCGCGTCCAGGCTGAGGAAAAACGCGTTTGGGTATGACAACACAGATTCGCATGAGGTGGGACATTCCCATATGCGGCCCGAACCAACCGTTCGGCTGCGCTAACCACACAAAGACCAATATCGAGGGGTAGACGTGAAACGTTCACGCGGACGCGGCAGACGGCCGCAACAGCAAAATCATAATCGGGCATTCGATTCGACTGGGCCCGACGTGAAGATCCGTGGCACCGCGGCTCATGTCTACGAAAAATATCTCCAACTCGCGCGCGACGCGGGTTCGGCCGGAGACCGGGTGACGGCGGAGAACTACCTCCAGCATGCGGAACATTATTATCGCATCCTGATGGCGCAAGGTCCGCAGACCCAGACAGGCCAGCCTGGGTTCGTGCCGCAAGGTCAGGGGCAGCAGCCCAACGTCAATGGGAACGGCAATGGCGATGGCCGGCCTATGAACAATGGCGAGCAGCCCGCCTATCCGCAGCCGGTACCGGGCGGCAGCGCGCCATCCTTCAGCCTGGCCGAAGCGGAAGACGACATGGAAGAGGGCGACGAAGCCGCGTAATTGCGGCCTTACGGCCGAGCTTCGCCCTTGTCTTGAGCCAAATCAAAGCCACATAAGCCGTTGGTACGGTGCCATTGGGCCGTACGGAATCGGCGTGTCTTCGCGCCTGAAGGGGCGAAGGTACGGCGAAAAGGAGCGGCTTTATGGATTTCGAAAAGTTTACCGAACGTGCCCGCGGATTTATCGAATCGGCCCAAGGGCTTGCGCTGCGATCCAACCACCAACTCTTAAGCCCGGAACACATTCTGAAAATCCTCCTCGATGACGAGGAGGGCATGGCGTCTAATCTGATTCAGGCTGCCGGCGGGCGACCCGTGGAAGTCCGTCAGCAGGTCGAGATTGCGCTTGGCAAGCTTCCCAAGGTGCAGGGCGGGAGCGGCCAGGTCTTTCTCGCGCCCGAGACGGCGCGTGTGTTCGACCTTGCGCAGGAATTGGCGAAGAAGGCGGGCGATTCCTTCGTGACGGCCGAGCGGCTGTTGCAGGCTCTGGCGATGAGCGCGGGCACGCCTTCGGCAATTGCGCTGAAGAATGCGGGCGTGACTCCGCAAAACCTCAACGCGGCCATCGGCGCATTGCGTCAGGGCCGAACCGCGGACACGGCGACGGCAGAGAATTCCTATGAGGCGTTGAAGAAATATGCCCGCGATCTGACCGAGACCGCGCGTGCGGGCAAGCTCGATCCGGTCATTGGGCGCGACGAGGAAATCCGCCGCACCATCCAGGTACTGTCGCGGCGCACCAAGAACAATCCGGTGCTGATCGGAGAGCCCGGCGTCGGCAAGACCGCGATCGCGGAAGGTTTGGCGCTGCGCATCGTCAACGGCGATGTCCCCGAATCCTTGCGCGACAAGCGGCTGATGGCGCTCGACATGGGCTCATTGATTGCGGGCGCGAAATTCCGCGGCGAGTTCGAGGAGCGGCTGAAAGCCGTGTTGTCCGAGATCACTGCCGCGCAAGGCAAGGTGATCGTGTTCATCGACGAGCTGCACACCCTTGTCGGGGCCGGCAAGGCCGAAGGCGCGATGGATGCGTCCAATCTTTTGAAACCGGCGCTCGCGCGCGGCGAGCTGCATTGCATTGGCGCGACCACACTCGCCGAGTATCGCAAATATATCGAAAAGGATGCAGCTCTGGCGCGGAGGTTCCAGCCGGTGTTCGTGTCCGAACCTTCCGTCGCGGATACGATCTCGATCCTTCGTGGGCTAAAGGAGAAATACGAAGTTCACCACGGCGTACGCATTACCGATGGAGCGCTCGTCGCGGCGGCGACTCTTTCCCACCGCTACATCACGGACCGGTTTCTTCCCGATAAAGCCATCGATCTGATGGACGAAGCCGCAAGCCGCCTACGCATGCAGGTCGATTCCAAGCCGGAGGAGCTCGACGAATTCGACCGGCGCATCATCCAGCTCAAGATCGAGCGTGAAGCGCTGAGGAAGGAAAGCGACAAGGGTTCGAAAGACCGCCTTGAGAAGCT
>DASYEG010000011.1:0-4011 GCA_036499145.1 Micropepsaceae bacterium
AGCTCCGCACGGTCGACGGCGGCAGGAATCTGAGCGGTCTCCAATAGCACTGTGGGCGCAAGAAATTTTTGCTCCACATGCGATGCAGAGAGGATGTTCTGGATAGCGGTGACCCGCTCTTCAACCAGTGGAACGCCTCCGGGAGTGTCGCGCGGAACGGCGATTTCGATCTTCGACATCTTGCTTTGCAATGCTGCTCCCGCGGCCTGCCGGACAATCTGTTCCGCTTCGCGTGCAAGCTGGCTCGTACCCGGCACGAAGAACACGACGAAGAGGTTTTGTTTCGGGGCAGCCGGCATCGTGTTGGGGCGAAGCAACGTGCACCCCGTCAGGAAGCTTAACAATGTCACAACAACCAATGTGCGACGCACGATCGCCTCCGATTGGATCGATCATCGGCCATGTGAACCCCGAAAGGAAGCCCCGGCTTTCTTCAACGTGACAGAAACAGATACCCGCTCAATGGATGAGACGCAGCGACGCTGTCCAACCCTCTAGCCGCTCGCTTGCGCCGTGCTAAGTTCGGATCGCAATCAAACCGATATCGTTTTCCATTGTCTGTGCTGCGTGCATTCTTTTTTGGCGTTCTTGCCTGGGGCTTCACTTGCGGGATGAGCGCCGTTGCTCAGAACGATGTCGCCCCTGACCTTCGGGATCGTCCCCCGGTGGCGGCCCCCACGTCGAAAATCGAAACGGGCGCCATTCCGATAGTCCTGTCGGAAAGCCAGGAGGTCGATAATTTTGCCGCCGGCCTGATGCAGGGATTGATGGCCGGATCTCGTGTCCGGGGTATCGCGCTCGTGGTTGTCAAAGACGATCATGTGATGTTGCAGCGAACTGCCGGGGCAATTGCGCCGGATATGCGTTTTAAGGGGGGAGGCTTGTCGGACGTGTTCGCTGCGGTGGCGGTCATGCAGCAGGTGGAACGCGGGCGATTGACGGTGACGGCGGATATTTCCAGAGCCCTGGGTGAATCGAATCCGCATGGGGTAACGCTTGAGCAGGTGCTGACGTTTCAGGGCGGCGATTCCTCACTTCCAGTCCGCGCCGTCGAAAAAGCATCCGGCACCGGGTGGCCTGATTATTTCGCAAAGGCAATTGCCCAGCCGCTCGGCATGACTGCCACGGCTGTTCGTGGTGCAGAACTGGAAACGAATCTCACGGACATGAGTCATTTTGCCATTGCGCTGGTGAATGATGGCGTCTTTCAAAATGGACGCATCCTGATGCCGGCCTCCGTTGAATCGATGCAATCGACTCACTACACATCTTATCCTTTGCTTCCGGGCGCGGCTTACGGTTTCACAGAGATGCGCCGCCACGCTTGGCGCGCGCTGCAGCATGATGGCGCCGCGGGTGATTTCGCGTCGCGGCTGGTGATCGTGCCGGAAGCGAAACTCGGCTATTTCATCGTCGTCCAAGGGGCCGAGGGACCGGAATTCTGGCGGGCGCTCGACAATGGTCTGTTCGACAGATTGCTGCCTGCGCAGGGTCATGACGTGCGCGCTACTCCAGCCGGCGCGCCGGCGCCCACACAAGCCGACGCCGAGGCTATGGCGGGCCCCTATGAATCCATTCGCACCCTGGCCACGGACGCAGCGCCATTGAAGCTCGGCGGCCGTTTCACCGCGCGTGCCGGCGGATCGGCCGAACTCATCCTGACCGGTTCACCAAGCGCTACACTGACGCCACGCCCCGGCGGATATTGGGGCAGCGCAGACGGCAATCTGATTGCCGTGCCGGTGATGGGAAATTTGATGCTCAGTACCGGTGCATATGGCCGTCTTGCCCTGTACAAACGCCCCGGGCTTTATCTTGCCCTCGCGCTTCTGGCGTTGATTGCGGCGGGGAGTCTTTTCATTTTCGAACGGCGCGGGAAGCAACCACGGCGTTTGCCTATGAGCCCGGTGCTGGGCCTTGCCGGCGCGGGGGTGATTTTCGCTCTGCTATCCGCGGTTCTGTGGCTGCTATCGCCGGGCGCCTGATCGATGGCGCGAAATTTCACGATTCTCAACCGGACCCCGACACGCCAGGATGCCTATGCCGCTTCATGATTCGGTAGGGTATAAGGTCCATTTTTTCCAAGCCCTTGCCGAACTTTGATGGCATCGCCACCTTCTATAGAATGCCGCCTTCCAGCCCCGTTAGGATGATCAAAATGACAAGAATCCTGCCTGTATCGCTCGATGATGACGACGAGAAAGAGAAAAAAGAAAATGAGGGCATGAAGCCCGAGCAACCGATGGCGCCGGTGCAGATGGCGCTGTTCAAGGCGCGCACGGTCCTGATCTTCGGCGAGATCGACATGAAAGTCGCCGAACGGGTTTGCGGCCAGCTCATCGCCTATGCTGCCGACGGCAAGGGCGATATCCGGGTGATCATCAATTCGCCCGGCGGCCATGTAGAATCGGGCGATACGATCCATGACATGATCCGCTTCTGCGGACCCCGCGTGAAGATGATCGGCACCGGCTGGGTGGCGAGCGCGGGCGCGCATATTTTCTTAGGCGCCGAAAAGGAAAATCGTTTCTGTTTGCCCAATACGCGCTTCCTGCTGCATCAGCCCTTGGGCGGGGTAACCGGCCAGGCGTCGGACATCACCATCGAGGCGGAGGAAATCATCAAGATGCGCGAGCGCATCAACCGCATCATCGCGCGCGAAACCGGACAGCCCTATGAAAAGGTCGTCGAGGACACCGACCGGAATTTCTGGATCGGGGCGCAGGACGCGGTCCCCTATGGGCTGGTTTCGCGCGTCATCGCCCGTAGCGACGAGGTGTAACGCACCTCGCCGTTGTCATCTCAGTTTCACAATGCCTCTCTAGGCTCGCCTCACAGATAAACGAGTGGGGTCAGCATGCCGGTCAAATTTGTTGCGCCGCGCCTTCGGCGCGCGTCGTTGCTTGTGTCTTTGCTTCTTACGAGCGTAGCCCCGGGTGCGCTGGCGGCGTCCTTCGCCGTGCCGGACAACGGCACGGACAATACTCCAAAGACGCTCACCGCCACGGATGCGGGTACTGTCGGTACGAATGCGACGCTTTCGTCGAGCACGTCGACGCCGGCCGTCACGTGGACTGGAACCACGGGAGCGGGGCCGACGTTGACCAATTCTGGTACCATCCAGAATATTTTCAACACGGAGGCGAGTTCGGGCCGAGCAATCGACATGAACTTCACCTCTACAAGCAGCAGTTTGACGTTGACCAACAATGTCGGTGCAACGATTACCTCTGCCAACGACGTATTCCGGATCAACAAATCAATCGGCGCCGGTACGGTGACCGTCAACAATTCTGGCACGATGATTTCGACGGGCTCGAACGGCGACACCAACGGGCAGGCGATCGACTTCAACGCCAACACGACCACCACCGGCAACGTCATCATCAACAATTTCGCAACCGGCATTATGTCCTCCGCCGATGCTGATGGGTTGCGGCCCGGCAATAACGTCACCATCAATAATTACGGATCGATCAGTGGAAATACCACGGGCGACACCGGCAATGACGGCATCGATTTCCAGGATCCGGGGAAATCCGGAACGATCAATAATTTCGGCGCCACAAGCACCATTACGGGGGCGCGCCACGCCATCACCGGCAAGGAAGCGGTCACCGTCTACAATGAAGGCACGATCACCGGTCAGGCAGGATCTGGCCTGAATATCGATACCACCACCAACACGACCGTAATGTCCGTGACCAATGCGAGCACGGGCAAGATCATCGGTAACGCCATCGGCGGAGCGGATGCCGACGGCATCGATATCGATCGTCTCGCGAATATCGACAATTCCGGCAAGATTCAGGCCGTGGGCCTGTCGTCGTCGCCCAATTTGAACGAAGCCATCGCCATCGGCGGTGGCTCCATCACCAATCATGTTGGCGGCACGATCACGAGCGATCAACGCGCGATCACCGTAGACGACTCAAATCTCGGCAATGCGTTCGCGGCCGTCACGATCAGCAATGAGGGCACCATAAGCGGGGCCAACGGAGAGGCGATCAG
>DASYEG010000012.1:0-4935 GCA_036499145.1 Micropepsaceae bacterium
GCGCTTGAAATAGATCTTGGCGCCGCCCAGATGCCGGGTCAGCCGCTCGGCGAAATAGAGCGGACTGGGCCGGCCGACATAGTGCTTCAGGAGCCCGTCGAGTTCGGCGTGAAATTCCGGATCGTTCTTGGCCGCTTCATACGCGCTCTCCAATTTGAGCAGCAACGGCATAAGGGTTTCGGCGACATAACGTCCGCCGAAAGCGCCGAAATGCCCTGCCGCATCGGGGCCAAGCCGAAAGCTGTTCGGGGCCGGAGTCACAGCACGCTCCTCATACCGCGTTCGCTTTCTGATCCGTGTACTGAGCGTTGCGCGCGGCTACCACGAAATTTGCGATTTTCTCGGGGCTCTTACGGCCGGGAGCGTCCTCGACGCCCGATGACGCATCGACGAAATAGGGGCCCGCGATGCGAACCGCGCGCCCGACATTCTCCGGCGTCAATCCTCCCGCAAGTCCCCAGGGCCGCCTGAAACTCCGCCCCGCCAGCAATTGCCAGTCGAAGGCCGCGCCCAGCCCACCGGGACGGGTTGCCGCCGCATCCGCCTTGGCGTCGAACAATATGAAATCTGCGACGTCCTCATAGGCATGGGCTCGCGCAACATCGGCGGAATCGGCGACCGGGATTGCCTTGATGATCGGGCGTTTGGCGAGGCCCGCGATTTCGGCCACCCGCGCCGGTGTCTCTTTGCCGTGCAGTTGGATGAGATCGGGCGCAATCGTCGCAACCACTTCGTTGACCTGGGAGTCAGCCGGATCGACCATCAGCGTCACGATGCGGGCGCGCCCGCGCAGGAGCGCCGCCAGCCCGCGCGCCGGGTCAAGACCGAGATGGCGGGGGCTCGCCGGAAAGAACACCAGCCCACCGAACGCGGCACCCGCCTTCAGCGTGGCTTCGACCGCCTCCCGGCTGGTCAGCCCGCAGATTTTCACCTGAACGCTCATGGGCGGGCTTATCGCCGAATTTCCCTCCCCCCGAAAGGGGGCGGATCACGTCCTGAGACTTTCAAGAATAGCGCGGGCGGCTTGGGCCGGATCGGAGGCAGCCGTGATCGGGCGGCCGATCACCAGGATATCGGCGCCCGCCGCGAGCGCCTCTTTGGGTGTCATCACCCGTTTCTGATCGCCAAGTTCGCCGCCTGCCGGGCGCACCCCTGGAGTCACGATCAGGAAATCAGCACCACAGGCCGCGCGCACACCAGCGATTTCCCGGGGGCTGCAAACCACACCATCGATGCCGGAGGCTTTCGCCAGGCGGGCCAATCGCACCACCTGTTCCAGCGGTGTCCCCGAAATCCCCATGGCTGCAAGATCAGCAGCCTCCAGACTGGTCAGGACGGTGACCGCCAGAAGCTTGGGCCTCGGTTGAACGATTGCCGCCGCCTCTGCCGCTGCCCGCATCATGGCCGCACCACCTGAGGCATGCACATTGACGATCGCCGCTCCCAAAGGCGCGAGCGCCTTCATGGCGCCGGCGACGGTGTTAGGAATATCGTGCAGCTTCACATCGAGAAACACCGGCGCACCGCTTTTAACGATGGCACGGACACCTTCGGGGCCGTTGGCGCTGACGAATTCCAAACCCAGCTTCAGCCCACCCACATAGGGGGCCACGCGCGCGGCCAGCGCCGTGGCCGTATCGAGAATGGGCGTGTCGAGCGCGACAAAAATCGGATTGGCGTTTGGGATCACGCTCTGGGCTCCTCGCGTCTGACGGCGTCCGTCATCGGCACATTGGACACATCCGAAGCCGCAAGCCGCTTGCGTCGTGCATTGCGCCCGCGCCGCAAGGCGATGGTGGCGGCGCCAACCAGAACGCCCACCAGAAAGCTCAAGAAAACCAACAGAAAAAGCGGCATGACGAAGACGACCGCGGAATCATTCGCGGCGAAAGGATCGAGCCTGAACACGACATCTTCTCGATTCGCGACGGCGAGCACCGCCGCGATGAGGACCACCGGTATCAGCACGAAGAGTGTCGAAAGCTTCATTGCCGTTCAGTAGATTGCAGAAACGCATTGGGCAAGCCGTCATGAGACCTGCGCGCTGTCATCGCAAGAACAACGTTCTGCTATTCGGACGCGTCACCGTTGTTCAATCTCTCGCGGAGTTCCTTGCCCGTCCGAAAGAAGGGTACACGTTTTTCCTCGACCGAAACGGTCTCCCCCGTGCGGGGATTGCGCCCCTGACGTGCGGGCCGCACCTTGACGGAAAACGCCCCGAAACCCCGCAACTCCACACGGTCACCGCTGGCAAGCGCCGTGGAAATTTCGTCCAGCACGGTCGAAACGATACGTTCAACGTCGCGATGATAAAGATGCGGGTAACGCTCGGAGAGGCGCGCTACCAATTCCGATTTGATCATTACCATTGCCCCCGCATGGCAAGCTCAACCGACGCAACAGGCCTGCCCTTATAACTTGCCAAAACGTCGCCGGAACGTCAACTGAAAAAGTACACTAAGCCCCTAAGAAATAAAGCGTTTTGACGTACGGTTGCAACGCTTGCGGACTTCGTTCGCGATGAAAGGCGCCGCGCGTGAGATTCGCGGGCGCCTTTCTTTTGCATTTTCGTCAATGCGCCGAACCGTAGATGCGAAGCGCATTCTCCGTCGCGATTTTTTTGCGTAAATCCGCCGGAAGCTGATCCAGCAGCAGCGCATTCTGCTGCGCGCGCGCCAGCGCAACCGTTGCGAGCGGATCGAAATGCTGGTCGCTGCCGATGATGAAGCGGTCGGGAAAATCGGAATAGAGTTTGAGCCATTCGGGCTTGAGCCTGCCGTCCACAATCGGCGGGTCCTTGCCCGGGAAACCGGGGTCGTACTTGATCTCCATGTAGAGATTGGGATGGGCCTGGAGCAGCCGGCGATTGAGATCGGGAGTCCGGTATCCGACATTGTCCGAGCCCGCATGCGCCCAGATCAGTTTGGCGAGCGGATTGTGCGCGAGCAGTCTTTCGAGCGCCGCGATATTGCCATGCAATCGCGGCGGATTCGGCGGCTTCAGATCGGCGGGTGCCGGGATGTCCTGCGGCAGCGCCTCCATATGCAGATCGATGGGAACATCATGTTCGGCGGCGATATCGGCGAGCAGCAGCATGAGCGGCGAATCCGCCGGCGCATATTCGTAATCCTTCACCGGGGATTGCGGCAGGGAGAAATGTTCGATCGACAATTCGCCGAAACCGACGGCACCTTCGCGAAGGATTTCCTCGGCGCGGGTACGGAATTTCTTCTGCACCTCCGGACCGGCATTGCCGGTCTGATAGGCTTCCAGGATCATCGGGTTGAGCGTGCCGCCACCGCCGAGAAACGCCAATTTGTCCGCGTGTTTTTTCACGGCAGGCAGAATTTTTTCCACATCCCAGGCCCCCGGATTGCCCGGGCCATAGGGCTCCGTCTGGATGAAGGCTTTCGCACCGTTCAGACCGTCCATCGCGCCTAACAGGAGCATCACGGCGTCGTCCGCGTGATTCTGGTCGATATGGGTATGCGCGTCGATATAGGGAGATGAAGCGGGCTTCAGCACTGCGGTGCGCGGATTGGCGGCTGCGAGCCGCTCCGCCGCGCTCGCGGGAGCAAGCAGAAACAACATCAATCCCACCGCGGGCAACGCCGATGCGGCGGCCGCCTTTTTCCCCCAAAATCCCGTCATCGCTGCATCCCTCCCCTGATAAAATCCCCGTCCCTCAGCCTAGCACAAAGCGCGTTCTTGTTACGAATTGGGCTCGTATACGAATTGCCCCGCCTCATGTAGGCTGCGGACAAACAGGCACGGGAGGAAACCGCCATGCGTTCTCAGATCACGCAGATGACGATTGCATTGTTCGCGACGGCTGCGTTCGCGGCGGCGGCCCAAGCTCAGACAGGGCCATGCGTCAACGATCTGCCGAACCCGTACAAACAGGTCACCGGCTGGGAGCACATGCCGCGCAGTTGGGCTCCCACGAACAACGTCTTCGTCGATGCAAAGGACAATGTGTGGGTGATGGATCGCTGCGCCGACAAGGGCTGCCTGGGCTCGGAAGAAAATCCGATCTGGGAATTGTCGCCCGACGGTAAGGTGATGAAGAATTTCGGCGCCGGCCTGTTCGCTTTCCCTCATACGGTCAAGCCCGATGCGGACGGCAATATATGGGCCATCGACGGAGACGCCAGAGAGGGCAAGGGCAATCAGATCTTCAAATTCTCGCCCGACGGAAAGGTTCTGATGACGCTGGGCAAGAAGGGCGAAGGCGGCAAGGGCAATGACGTCTTCGACCGGCCGACCGGGATCGCCTTCGCGCCGAACGGCGATATCTTCGTTTCCGAAGGCCATGCGCCGACCTTCGGCAATTCGCGCATCACGAAATTCGACAAGAACGGAAAGTTCATCAAGAGCTTTGGCCATCTCGGCTCGGGCGACGGCGAACTGAAGGGACCTCATGTGCTCGCCTTCGACAGCCAGGGACGGCTGTTCGTGGCCGACCGCAGCAACAGCCGTGTGGCGATTTTCGATCAGGACGGAAAATTCCTCGCCGCGTGGAAGCAGTTCGGACGCCCGAGCGGAATCTTCATCGACAAGAACGATGTGCTCTACGTTTCGGATTCGGAGTCGCAGGATGCGCCCGGCAAGGACACCAACAATCCGGGCTGCAAGCGCGGCATCCGCGTCGGCAGCGCCAAGACCGGCAAGGTCGACTACTACATTCCGCCGCCAACGCCCAAGGACCCGAAGAACCCGCCGCCGGAAGGTGTGGCGGCCGATAGCCACGGCAATATTTACGCCGCCGCCGTGCCGGAAAGATCGGTCTACAAATACGTCAAGAACTGAGTTTCTTCCGTCACCATGGCCGGGCTTGACCCGGCCATGGTGAGAGGAAAGCGTTCAAAAACGAAAACGCCCGCGAGGATTTCCCGCGGGCGTTTCGATTCGCAGAGTGTGCGTTATCCGGCCGGG
>DASYEG010000013.1:0-5856 GCA_036499145.1 Micropepsaceae bacterium
GGCGCTACGGCAAAAAGACGGTCATGCCAGGTCCGCACGCATTCGTTACGCGGCGGTTTGTCGGCTCCCGCCGCATCGTAGCCGGGAAAGCAGAACCCCATGGGCACGATGGCGATGCGGCTCTCATCGTAGAAAACCTCACGATCGATGCCGAGCCAGGCGCGCAGGCGGGTCCCCGACGGATCATTGTAAGGAATGCCGGTATTGTGGACGCGGATGCCCGGCGCCTGACCCGCGATGCAAAGCCGCGCGGTTGGACCGATGCGCAACACCGGCCGCACACCATGGGCGAGATCCTTCGCACAGATGTCGCAGCCGCGGATGCCGGCGATCAGCCTCGCAAGAGCGTCTTTGCCGGCAGGCGCGGTCTTGATCTCACGCACTTCGCGCGAGAGCATCGAGAAGCCCATCGTCGATCGTTCCTGTGGGTGCGGCGCCCATCGAAGACTGGAACGCCTTGACGGCATCGCTGGTGTTCTCGCCCGCGACGCCGTCGATCCCGTGGGGCGAAAATCCCCTGTAGGTGAGATAGACCTGCGCCGCGCGAACGCGCAAATCGGGCAATTTTCCGGTCGTGAACAGGCTGCAGAAGTTCTGGAGCTGGCCGTCATAATTGTTCTGGGCGAAATTCGGCCCGTTGTAGCGGCGCGCGAACTGGGCCCAGTCCCGGCTGCGCAAGGCCGGCGCCATGGCGCTTGCCTCGATGAAGTTCGCCATCGCCCGGAGCTGCCCATCCTCGGACTCGACCATGGCCGTAACCAGATCTTTCACGTCGGCGAAACCGGCGGCTTTGTGATTCTCGCCCATGATCTGTCCCAGACCCCATGACGCGCTCTGCAGGGCGGCGTCCTCATCCAATCGTACAGCCGATTCGAGACGCGCATATTGCGGCGCGCCGCTCTGGCCATAACCGCCGGAAGATGGCGCGCTGATGTCGGGCGCGACCGCGTCGAAGCGGCCATTCGTCAAGCGATGGAAGATGTGCCGCTCGAACAGAATCTTCGGCCGGCGGTCGGCGAGAAAACCGCACCCCGATGTTTCGACCGACAGGACTGCCCAGAGCGCCACGTCCTCGACGCCGATGGCCGTCCTGGCAGCATCGAATCCGTTTTGCGAGAGCGGCCGCCCCTCGCCCGCGAAATTTGCCATATGATCATCCATCATTGTGGTCTACCGGAACCGCGCGCGATTTTAGCCTATCTTTTGCGTGAACGAGACCGGCGGCGTCTAGGCTGGAAAAATCGGAAGCAGGCCCACCACCGCGCCGGTCATTCCCGACGCGATCGTGCCCGAAACGAGGGCCTTCAGCGCCAACTCCACCACCTCGTCGCGGCGTTCCGGGATCATGCCGGAAATCCCCGCGATCATGATGCCGACCGAACCCAGATTGGCGAACCCGCACATCGCATAAAGCATGATCAGCCGCGAACGCGGGCTGAGCACGCCTGGCGGCAAGGCCGCGAGCTTCAGATAGGCGATGAACTCGTTGAGGATCGTCTTGGTGCCCAGCAGCGTCGCGGCATCGGCCGCTTCCCCCGCCGGTACGCCATAGAGCCACACCAACGGCCAGAACAGCCAGCCGAAGATGCGCTCGACACTGAGCGGCGCGCCCGCGACCGGCGGCAGTTCCCCGATGACGATGTCGGCGAGCGCCACCAACGCGACCATGACAAGTAGCATCGCCACGATGCCGAGATAAAGCTTCAACCCATCCTCGGTGCCGCGCGCGATGGCGTCCATGCTCGAACGATAGGCGATGGCGGCGTGGGCCTCGGCCGGCGTGGTGCTTTCGCCGGGAACCATCAAACGCGCCACCAGGATCGCCGCCGGCAAGGAAATGAATGACGCGACCAGAATATGTCCGAGCGCGCCCGGCACGGCCGGTTCGAGAACGCTCGCGTAGAGCACCATCACCGTGCCGGCGACCGTGGACAGCCCGACGGTGAAAAGCATGAACAATTCGGCGCGCGTGAGACGCGCCAGATAGGGCCGGATGAGAAGCGGCGCTTCGATCATGCCGAGGAAAATCGTCGAAGCCGAACCCAGCCCAACCGCGCCGCCGATTAAAAGCGTCTTCTGCAGCACATAGGCAAAGCCCCTCACGATCACCGGCAAGATACGCCAATGCCAAAAGAGGGCCGAAAGCGCCGACATCACCAGCACCAGCGGCAAGGCCTGGAATGCCAGGCTGTTCAGATTCCGCGCCTTCGTCACGTCAAAGGGCGGCTGACCGCCTCCGACATAGCCGAACACGAAGGACGATCCGGCCTGTGTCGCCGAGGACAGCGCATCGACCACATGATTCAGAGAATAGAGTCCCGCACGCGCCGCCGGCAGCCCCAGAAGCACCAGCGCGATAGCGATCTGAAGTCCCAGCGCAGCCGCGATGGCGCGCCATGAGACGGCGGCGCGCCGGTCTTCGGAGAGCACCCAAGCCAGGAGCACAAGCACACCAAGCCCGAACGCGCTCTGCAACTGAAGCCATGGCATGAAGAGAATCGCTGAGCGGCGAACCCAGTCTACACGATCGGTTCATCCACGAAGGCGCGGCCCTCGCGGTCTTCGATCTCCACGATCCAGATGTCGGGGTCGAAACGGATCTGCCTCGCGAAATATTCTCCCGCCCGCGCCTCGTCGCTGGTCTCGCCCAGGGGTTTCGTCCACACCCGCTCTTCACCGCGCCGCGCGGGACTCAAAACCACGCAGGTGCCGTTCAGCCGGCTCAATTTCACGAACACCGCGCCGGCCTCCTCCGCGCCCCGGCGCACGAGATAGGCAGCCGCGCCCGCCACCTCGCAGCGCCGGATCAAGGCCTGGACATAGAGTGCGCTTTTGAGCCGCGGCATGGCTGGGAGACCGGCTGGAGAAATCGAGCCACCCTAGAGCGGTCTCGCTTCAAGTAAAATCGCGATCGTCTTCGGCCATTTTATTTGTGCCGCGCAATTGCGCGATGACCGGGTTGACGCCGTGAGAATCACGCCACCGCCTGGACGGCGTCTTCTTTCTCGCCCACCTCGACTGCGTCGGGCAATATGATCCGGACGCACGTCCCCTGCCCCAGGGCCGATGAGATCGTCATGGTGCCGCCGTGCAAATGCGCGAGCGCGCGCACCAACGCCAGCCCCAGACCCGTTCCTTCCTTCGAACGGGTGTATTCGTTTTCGACCTGTTCGAAGGGCTGACCGAGCCGCGCCAAATCCGATTCGCCGATTCCCACACCCGTGTCGGAAACCGAGATCATCAACCGGCCGGCGCTCAATTCGGCGGCCACCGAGACGCGTCCGCCCGCCTGCGTGTACTTCACGCCGTTGGAAATCAGATTGATCAGGATCTGCAGCACCGCGCGTTTGTCGGCCCGCACATGACGCGCCTCCGGCGCGATGGTTCGGGCGAGCACGATGCCGCTGCGTTCGGCCGGCAGCGAGACGAAACGCAGGGCCTGAGCGATGGTGTCTTCGAGGTCGAAAAGCTGCGGCACCACGGTAAAACGGCCGGCCTCTATCTTGGACATGTCCAGGATGGAATTTATCAGTTCCAGAAGATGCGTGCCGCTTTCGTTGATCAGCCGCGTATAGTCGGCATAGCGCGCATTTCCGAGGGGACCGAACAATTCCTGCGTCATCACTTCGGAAAAGCCGATGATGGCATTGAGCGGCGTGCGCAACTCGTGACTCATATTGGCGAGGAACCGCGACTTCGCGCGGCTTGCCTCCTCCGCCTGGTCGCGCGCTTCGATCAACGCCCGCTCATGGGTTTTCCTGCGCGTGATGTCGCGCGTCACCGCCACGATCTCATCATGGACGGACCGGCAGCGCAGCTCGCTCCAGATATAGGCGCCCTTTTTCGTTTTGAGCCGCAATTCGGCGGTCGCCGAGCGGCCCGCGCGCGCGTCGTCGAGGGCGATATCGATGGCATGACGATCGTCGGGATGAGACAGCTCGGCGGGCCCGATGCCCATGAGTTCGTCCGGCCTGTAGCCGAGCAGGCCGAATGACGCGGGACTGGCGAAACATATGCGCCCATCCAGGCTATGCAGCGTAATGAGATCCAGCGCGCTTTCGGCGAGAAAACGATAACGCGCCTCGCCTGCCTCCAGCGCGGCGTCCGTGGCCTGCCGGCGCTCCTGCGCGGCGATGGCCATGGCCGAGGCCTGTGCGATGGCCACCAGAAGCGCCGCACCGGCAAGCAGCAGATGGGACTCGGGAAGACGCGACGCCGGAAGAAATCCCGAAAATTCCAGGGCCGCGACGCCGGCGACGCCCGAAAACGCCATGCAGCCGGCAAATATCACCGCACCGCGGCGGCCGATCAGCGCGCCTTCGAACGGCACCAGCACAAGCCAGACCAGAAAAGGCGATGCGAGCCCGCCGGTCAGCAAAATCAGGAGGGACAAGAGGGCGGCGACAACACCGAGGGAGGCGCCTTCCAGGGTTTCGAGCGCGAACGGCGCAAAGCCGGCCAATGCCAGCCCCAGAGGCGCGGAGACGACCGCGAAAACCAACGCTTCCGCGAGATCGGGCCCGCCCACCAATGCCGCGTAAAGGCCGCACAACACGAGCCCCAGGCCGCCTTTGATGCTCTGAGTTCGGATGAAGTGCCATCGCGCAAGGGACGTTCCGTGTGAATCGCTGCCTTGCGCCAATACCCGTCCCCACGCACGCACGGTTGCCGAATCCTTACCGTGGCCGATTATCGTTTCATCCTCGCAAACGATACTTAACGAATGCTGAAGACCAAGCGCCACGCCTTGGCTTGGCGCTGCGAAAATGGCGAAGATTCAGGTTTCGCGGCCTGAAATCTCTACGATCTCTTCCGTCTCCTCAGCCGCCCACGCCCGCAGCCGGGTTCCCGTGCCGACAACAGGTCCCATTCCGTAATGCGCCGCGAGGCGATCGAGCGCGATCCGGAGCACGATCCTTGCGGAACGCCGCGGCCAACCCTTCCCTTTTTCGGCGGCTTCAAGACCTTTGAGATGACAGCACACATCGAAGAGCAGGTCCGAAAGCCCCGGGCCCACCGCGCCAAGCGCGCGGCTGAAGCGCTGCTTCGCAGCAAGCACGGTTTCCGGCAAATTGCCGGATTTTGCGCCGCGGCGTCCGCTCACCACCGGCGCCGAGAAATCGACGCCAAGCCGCGGCGCGAGCTGTGCCAATGTAAAATCTGCGCGCAATCTTTCGCCGGCCCGGAATTGCCATTCCGTGATCAGCGTGCGCCCGTCCAGCCCCTTGCGATGAAACAGCCAACCGATGGGAGACTCCCCATCATTCACCGTGAGAGTCTGCGCGCTGCCGTCCGGCGTGGACACGGCGCGAAGACTGTCCATCCGGTGCTGAGCCGCGAAGGCATCCTCGCCGGCGAAGGCGCGCTTGACCCAGCCGAGTCCGGCATCGGTGATTGCCAGGGTTTCACCCTCGCCCGCGCTCGGGGCAACCCAATCCCGCCGGCGGAACACCTCGACAATTTCGGCCGAAACACACAGGGCCGGTTTCATCCCGTTGCGGCCACCCGGCATCAGCGCGTAGCTCTCGCCTCCCGGCAAAAGCGCAAGCACCGCTTCGCGCGCCATCAGCTTACGCAGCACGCGGCGGCCTTCTCGGACGATTTCGCCTTCGGCCCGGCGGCACGCGCTCATAGCACCAATCCGATCTCGGCGGCGCTCCGCAACAGCCCTTCGAGTTGCGTCAATTGATGGTCGAAACAGGGATCGTCACGCAAATTCTCGATGCGCTGGCACGCATAGGAGACCGTGCTGCGGTCACGGCCGAAATACGCCGCGATCTCCGTCAGCGTGAGGCCGTAGATCACGCGCATCAGGTACATTGCCGTTTGGCGGGCAAAGACCACGCGGGCCCGGCC
>DASYEG010000014.1:0-2280 GCA_036499145.1 Micropepsaceae bacterium
TCGAGACCCTCATCGCGGAAGAACCCCAGCTCGACGGCCGCTGCGGCAGGAAAATAGGAATTGGAGATGATGTCGGGGACCGCGAGCTTCATGCAATGTCCGATCCTGAAACAAAATCCCGGAGCCAGGCCGCGATGCCGACGAGAGCCGCGTCTTCCTGTTCGAAGCCCATGACCTGAAGTCCGAGCGGCAAACCTTCATCGGCGAGCACGGGAAGAGAGACCGCGGGGACACCGAGCGCGGAGGCCGCGACCGCGAAGACGGGATTGCCGGTGGAGACGAGACCGCGCGGCGCGGCGCCGATGGCCGAAAGCGTTATCGCCGCGTCGGCAATCGGCCGAAGCTTGGTGTAGGCGGCGCGCATACGCACGCGTTCGCCGAGCGCGCGGCGATAGTCCTCAAGCGTCATGGCTTCGGCATGAGCCAGCCGTTCCAGCATGAATTTGCTCAGCGCCCCCGCGTCACGGGCGCGATAGGTGTTGAGCGGCCAGCGCGATTCCCAAGCGTTCACCGCATCGGTGATCGCGCGCGCCTTTGACAATTGCTGTTCGACCTCGCCGACCAGCGGATTGTCGCGCTGCCTGACGATGGGGATATGGGCCGCATGCAGACGCACAACCGTTTCCTCAAGCGCGGCTTTCGCGGCGTCCGACGCGAGCGCCCACCCGCTCGTCTCCAGCACCGCGAGCGTGCGCGGGCGCGTCGCGCGCGGCATGTCCTCGGGACCGGCCAGTCCCGGAAAACCAGGATCGCCTCCGGCGCGGCTCGCGATCGCCTGACAAAAATTCCACGCATCCTCCAGGCTCGCGGCCAGCACGCCGTGCGCGCTTTGCGAGAGACCGTCATGGCTGCCGCCGCGATTGATCGCGCCGGCGCTGGGTTTGAACCCGACGCAGCCACAGAAGCTTGCCGGGCGGACGATGGAACCCACAACCTGAGTTCCCAAACCCGCCGAGATCATACCCGCCGCCACGCCTGCCGCCGAACCGCTGCTGGAGCCGCCGGGGGTGCGGGCCGTATCCCAGGGATTGCGCGTGCGTCCAGGCGATGTGGCGGCAAATTCCGTCGTCACCGTCTTGCCGACGATCACCGCGCCGGCTTCGCGCAGCGCGGCAACGCTCGCCGAATCGCGGCCTGAGCGCCAGCCCTTGTAAAGCGGCGATCCCATTTCGGTCGGCATGTCGATAGTTTCGACAATGTCCTTGATTCCGACCGGCATGCCGTCGATCCGCGAAAGCGGCTTGCCCGCTTTCCAGCGCATCGTGGATCGCGCCGCGGCGGCCCGCGCCCCATCCTTGTTCACATGCACGAAAGCGCCCACGTCCGCTTCATGCGCGTCGATGCAGGCCAGGCAGCATTCCAAAAAATCGCTGGGCGTATCGGTGCCGGCGGCAAAGGCGGAAAGAGCAGGCTGGAATGGCCACATCGAAAAAATGTCCGCTGCCGCTAATTGCGGCTCTCGTCGTAATAGTGGATTTCGTAGAGCATGCAGCCGGTTTCCGATTTGAACGGGCCATGATGAATACCGGGCGGGCGGCAGGCATAGGTCGGGCTCAAGAACGCCTCGCCGCCTTCGCCCTTTGCATCATTGCCGACGATCAGATCGCCGGAAAGAAGATAAACCTCCTCCCAATGATCGTGCACGAAAGGCGCGGTGGTGTAAGAACCCGGATCGAAGCGCAACAGCCGCGTGCGGCTTCCCATCTTCCGGGCTTCGTCGATATCGCTCGCCAGGATCTTCTGCTTGATGCCCGAGGGATAACCTCTGGGCGTCGCCCAGCCGCTATCCAGGTCGAGCATGGTGAATTCCAGATGCGGCTTGTTCATCGGCATGGCGGATTCCTTCATCCCTAACGCAAATGGCCTAACCCAAATTGGGCAAGCTCACGACGTCATAGCCGTGCTGAATTTTGCGCGCGGCGACAGGGTCTTCAAGTTCAAATTCGAAACGTTCCGCGGCGCGCACGCCGCCATGCACGGCGAGCGTGCCGCAGAACATCAAGATACCCTCGGCAAGACCGTTTTTCGCGAAGCGCCCGATCAAATCCTCCGGATGGCGCATCGCCGCGACCGAGCCCTCCTGATAGAGGACGCGGCGGCCGCCGATGATGGCGTGAGAGCGCAGGATCAGCCGATCCCAATGGGCAGCGACATCCGAAAATCGCCAGAATTGGGGCGCGACCGGCTTCTCGCACATCTGCTTGGAGACCGAAACGCCATAGGCTTCCACCTCGCGGTCGGTGTGATCCGAGCCGGTGCCGATCCAGAGCACGCCTTCAG
>DASYEG010000015.1:0-5171 GCA_036499145.1 Micropepsaceae bacterium
CAGGATTCCTCGCGCGGAACATTCTCGCAACGCCACGCCGCGTTGGTCGATCAGGAAACCGAAGAACGCTACATTCCGTTGAACCACATTTCAGAAGGCCAGCCGGAATTCGAAGTCGTCGATTCGCTTCTCTCCGAAGAGGCTGTTGTCGGTTTCGAATATGGCTACAGCCTTGCCGAGCCCAAGACCCTGGTGTTGTGGGAAGCGCAATTCGGCGATTTCGCGAATGGCGCGCAGGTGGTGATCGATCAGTTCATCGCCTCCGGTGAAATGAAATGGCTGCGCATGTCGGGCCTTGTGATGCTCCTGCCGCATGGATTCGAAGGCCAGGGACCGGAACATTCTTCCGCCCGTCTCGAGCGCTATCTACAGCTTTGCGCCGACGACAACATGCAGGTCGCCTGCTGCACGACGCCGGCGAATTATTTCCACGTCCTGCGGCGGCAATTGCATCGCAATTTCCGCAAACCCCTGATCCTGATGACGCCGAAGTCGATGCTGCGCAACAAACGCGCGGTCTCCAAACTTTCGGAGTTCGGGCCGGGATCGTCCTTCCATCGCGTGCTGTGGGACGATGCGGAATCGTCGCCGGGTTCGACCGTGGCTCTCGTGCCCAATGAGGAGATTGCCCGTGTCGTGCTGTGCAGCGGCAAGGTCTATTACGACCTTCTGGAGGAGCGCGAAAAACGCGGCGAGACCCGCATCCAGCTTCTGCGCGTCGAACAGCTTTATCCGTTTCCGGGGCTTGCCTTGACCGACGAGTTGACGCGCTTTCCCAAGGCCGAGATCATCTGGTGCCAGGAAGAGCCCAAAAATCAGGGCGCCTGGACATCGGTTGCGCACTCCATCGAAAGCGTCATGGAGCAATTGGGCCGCAAGGGTCCTTTGCGCTATACAGGCCGCAAGGCATCGGCTTCGCCGGCGGCAGGACAAATGAGCACGCATCTGACCGAGCTCAAGAATTTCCTCAACGAAGCGCTGACACTGTAATTTGGCTTGAAAGCCTTCCATCTTCGGCACACGAAACATGGAGCGGCGACAGAGGGGCGCAGAATGAGCATCGAGATCAAAGTGCCGGCAATGGGCGAATCCGTCACCGAAGCCACCATTGCCCGCTGGTTGAAGAAGGAAGGCGATTCCGTCAACCGCGACGAGCCGCTGGTCGAACTTGAGACCGACAAGGTAAGCGTTGAGGTTCCCTCCCCCGCCGCCGGCGTGCTCGAACATATCAGCGTGCAGCAGGGCGGTACGGTGGGCGTAGGCACCGTGCTGGGCGCGGTTGCCGAAGGGGCCGCAGCGAAAGCGCCATCCCAACAGTCCAAGACCCAAAGCGCCAAACCGGTTAAAGCCGAGGCCCCGAAAGCCGAACCCAAGCCCGCTCCGGCTTCAGCGCCGGTTCCTCCCCCGCCGCCCTCGGTGCGGCGTATCGCGGAGGAAGCCAAGCTCGATGTCTCCGCCATTGCCGGTTCCGGCAAACGCGGCCAGCTCACCAAGGCCGATGCGCTCGCAGCGCTCGAAGCAGCAAAGCCGCCGGCGGCCGCTGCCCCGGCACAACCGCGCGCAGGGCGCGCCGAGCGCGAAGAGCGCGTGGCGATGTCGCGTCTGCGCAAGACCATCGCGTTGCGTCTGAAGGAAAGCCAGGAGATCGCGGCTCAGCTCACCACCTTCAACGAAGTCGATATGTCCAAGGTGATGGCGCTGCGCAGCACCTATAAGGACGGTTTCGAAAAGAAGCACGGCGTCAAGCTCGGCTTCATGGGCTTTTTCGTGAAGGCCTGCATCGCGGCGCTCAAGGAAATCCCGGCGGTCAATGCGGAGATCGACGGCGACGACATCGTCTATAAGAATTATTACGACATCGGCGTCGCGGTCTCGACAGATCGCGGACTTGTGGTGCCTGTGGTGCGCGATGCGGAATCGCTGTCGCTTGCCGAGGCCGAAAAGGCCATCGCGGATTTCGCCACGCGCGCTCGCGACAACAAACTGAAGCTGGAAGAACTTTTGGGCGGGACCTTCACCATCACCAATGGCGGGGTCTTCGGCTCGCTGATGTCCACGCCCATTCTCAATCTCCCGCAATCGGGCATTCTGGGCATGCACAAGATCCAGAACCGGCCCGTCGCCATTGGCGACAAGATCGAAATCCGTCCAATGATGTATCTCGCACTGTCCTACGATCACCGGCTGGTGGACGGCCGCGAGGCGGTCACTTTCCTCGTGCGGGTGAAAGAAAATCTGGAAGACCCGCAGCGTCTGTTGCTGGACCTTTAGCCCATGGCCGAAAATTTCGACGTTGTCGTCATCGGGGGCGGACCGGGCGGCTACAATTGCGCGATTCGGTGCGGCCAACTTGGCCTGACGGTCGCTTGCATCGACAAGCGCGGGCCGTTTGGCGGAACCTGCCTGAACATCGGCTGCATTCCTTCCAAAGCGCTGCTGCATGCGAGCGATCTCTTGGAGGTCGCGCGCTATGATTTTCCCCGCTTCGGAATTACCGCGACGCCAAGCTTCGACCTGAAGGCGATGATGGCGCAAAAGGACAAGGTCGTCGGCGAATTGACCAAGGGCGTGGAGTTCCTGTTCAAGAAGAACAAGGTCACTCCGATTGTGGGCGAAGGAAAGATTGCCGGCCCGGGCCGCGTCAGCGTGAAAACCAAGGACGGCGCGCGTGAAATCGCGTGCAAGCACATTGTCATCGCGACCGGGTCGGATGTGGCGCCGCTCGCGGGCGTCAGCATCGACGAAAAGACCATCGTATCGTCCACCGGCGCATTGTCCTTGCCCGCGGTTCCGAAGCGGATGCTGGTGGTCGGCGCGGGCGTGATTGGGCTCGAACTCGGTTCAGTCTGGCGCCGGCTCGGGTCCGAGGTGCAGATCGTCGAATTCCTCGACCGCATCGTGCCCGGCGTGGACGCTGAAGTCGCCAAGCAATTCCAGCGTCTGCTGGAGCGCCAGGGGATGAAATTCAAGCTCGCCAGTAAAGTCGTGGGCCTAGAGAAGAAGGCCGATGGCTACACCATTGCGGTCGAACCCGCGCAAGGAGGCGCGCGCGAAACCCTCGAGGCCGATGTGATCATGGTGTGCGTCGGACGGCGGCCCTTCACCGAAAATCTCGGACTAGACGAAGCGGGCGTCAAGCGCGATGCCCGTGGGCGTGTCATGACCGACGCGCATTTGCAGACCAATGTACCGGGCATCTGGGCGATCGGCGACGTGCGCGAGGGTGCGATGCTGGCGCACAAGGCCGAAGACGAAGCGGTCGCGTGTGCGGAGAACATCGCAGGACGCGCAGGCCATGTGAATTACGATGCGATCCCGTCGGTCATCTACACCTATCCCGAGGTCGCCACCGTCGGCAAAACCGAAGAAGAATTGAAGGCGGCGGGCATCGCCTACAAGGTCGGTAAATTCCCCTTCACCGCCAACCCGCGCGCCAAGACCATTCTATCCACCGAGGGCTTTGTGAAGGTCATCGCCGACGCGGCGACGGACCGTGTGCTGGGCGTGCATATGATCGGTCCCGATGTCGGCAATATGATCGGGGAAGCGTCGCTCGCCATCGAATTCTCCGCCTCGGCGGAAGATATCGCGCGCACCTCCCATGCCCATCCGACGCTGACCGAGGCGATTCGCCAGGCGGCCATGGCCGTCGATGGCTGGGCGATGCAGATGTAAGCCTGGCGAACGCGAAGAGCGCCCGCGGTTTCCCGCCAGGCGCTCTTGCGTGAGAAAAGCGATTTCAATCGCTAGACGCGAAAATCAGCCCTTCTCGAACTTCAGATCGAGCGCACCGATGCCGGCTGCGACGTTCAAACCGGTGTTGCCTTCGATGCTGATCGGCTGCAGCGCAACCGATTTGTCAAAGCCGCCGAGCAGGACATTTGCGCCTGCGCCGATGCCAACTGTGGCGCTTGCCGACACGCCGCCGTAATTGCCTTCCAAAGCACCCGGCTTCATATCGGACGAAGGCGCAATCACGTCCCAGATGAGAACGCCGCCCTTGGTGTAGCCGATATCGACACCGACTTTGGAAACGCTGCCGACATAATGTTCGCCGAAGCCTTTATTCGGCACGTAATTGCAGCGAACATCCTTGGACGATCCGAGGATGTAACCCCAGCCGCTGTCCACATTGCAGGTGAGAACGCCAATTTTCACCCCCGCTGCCTGTGCGGGCGCGAGCCAGGACGCCGCCGCCAAAATGGCCACGCCAATCGTCAAACCCAGTTTCTTCGACATAAATGCCTCCATATTCCCAACGTCACAGGGATCGCCGGAAAATCCAACCCGAACACGAATGCGTGCCCGGCTATTGCAAAGGGAAACGTGCGCAATCGGTACAGGTTCCGGCGGTACAGGTTCCGGCTGCATAGGTTCCGGCGCGGAAGATTACGCCAGGGTCATGCCCACGGATCGTAAGTGCCGAAAGACCAGACATATCCTTCCGGATCGCGCGCCGAATAATCGCGGCCGCCGTAATCTTGATCCGTAAGCGGACGAATAATATTCGCTCCGCAAGCTTGCGCGCGGGCATGATGCGCATCGACGTCCGCGACAACAACATAAACGCTGTGTGTGTTAACCATAGCGGGTGCTTGGGGTGGCTGGATCCATTTTCCGAATTCACCTTCATGAGGATGTGAACCCAGCATGATCATGCCGTTACCGAAACTCAGCTGGGCATGCGCGACCGTGTTTCCGGGGCCGGGCACCACGAGATGTCTTGAAAATCCGAAGGCATCGCAGAGAAATTCGATGGCCGCGTTCGCATCGTGGTAGCGCAGCGTGGTGATCGTCGTGCAACGCGCATCCTTCGCAAGCTGGGTCATGGTTCTTCTCCTTTGTAGCGATCCGGCTTGCATTCGGGCGAGCGCACGTGCTCGGGACGAAACCCTATGCCGACGAGACGCGCCGGAATTCGTCTGAGAAACGCGAAGCGGTCGAGCAGCGATACGAACAGAGGCGGCTTGGGTTCGTGCGTCAAACCGAGAACGCGCGTCATCACGCGATCCTGGATGAGCCTTTGCATGCCTTGCGTCAAACGCGTGGGCAACATGCGGCGCTTCTGGACCATTCGTAGAACGCTGAGCGGCGGTGTGCCGCTTCGTAACGGCACCGCCAGGATATTGGCGGCGGCGACGGCATCCTGCACGGCCAGATTGATACCGACG
>DASYEG010000016.1:0-3854 GCA_036499145.1 Micropepsaceae bacterium
GAAATCGACGATGAATCGGCGCTGATCAAGGTCGAGATCGCGGGCATCTGCGGCAGCGACGTCAAGAATTACGGCAAGCCGATCCAGAACGTGATCATGGGTCACGAAAATGTGGGCGTCATCGCCAAAGCGGGACGCAAATTCCAGGCCCGGAAGAACGTCAAGGAAGGCGACCGGGTGCTGCTCGAGCACTATCTGCCGGACATGACCTGCGAATGGTGCCACCAGGGCGAATACCGCCATTGCGAAGCCACCGATTGGCACACCAACCCCAACGCCATCCGCTACGGCTACACCTCGGCCGATACCGCACCCCATCTGTGGGGCGGCTTCGCGCATTACCTCTATGCCCCCTGGAACGCGATCGTGCACAAGGTGCCCGACAACGTGACCGCCGAGCTTGCGGGCATCGCGACCCCGCTCGCCAACGGCATCCAATGGGCGCTGTACGAAGCGGGCGTCGGCTATGGCTCCGTGGTGCTGATCCAGGGCCCCGGCCAGCAGGGCCTGGCCCAGATCGTCGCCTGCAAACAGGCCGGTGCCGACTGCATCATCGTTACCGGCACGACCAAGGACAAGAAGCGCCTGGAACTCGCCAAGCTGCTCGGGGCCGATTACACGATCGATGTGCAGACCGAAGATCCGGCCGCGCGCATCCGGCAGATCGTGCCCAAGGGCGTGGATTTCTCCATCGACTGCACGGCCGGCGCCGGCACCGCCGCCATGCTGCTCGGCATCACCGCGCTCAAGCGCAAAGCCGGCATCCTGGTCATCCAGGGCAATGAGATGCCGACCTTCCCGGATTTCCCGATCTACCGGGTGACGCAGAAATACGCGCAGCTTAAGAGCGCGCGCGGCCACAGCTACAAGGCCTGCGAATTGGCCCTGAGACAGCTCGCCTCGCACCGCTTCCCGCTGGAAAAAGCCATCACCCACACCTTCGGGCTGAGCCAAGTGGATGAAGCCATCAAGGCGGTAGGCGGCAAGGGTCCGGCAGACGTGATCCACGTCTCGGTCGATCCCTGGAAAGACGCGGCGTAGGCAGCAAGCGTTTGCAGTGACGGGCGCTCGGCCGACGGGCGCCCGTTTGCGTTTTGAGCCTTAGCCGTACAACCGGACGATACGATTGCGCGCGATATCGCGGTCCATCAGGCTTTGCGCGATCTGCGCCTCGGAGGCGAAAGAGTATATGATTACGGGCTCATCGTCATAGCGGGCAAAAAAATCATCCGGGCCGATGATCTCGCGATTTGCCTGACTGCGGCCCCATTTCTGATTGTCGCGATCGATAATCCCAACGACATTTGCGTTTTGCAGCAGCGGCGTGCGATCGAACAATTGGGCGGTGTGGACGCCCGCGCCCCAGACATAAACGCGGCCCAGGCCGGCCTGAAGACGCGCCGAGGTGGCATTCCACAAGGCGTCATCGCGCGCCACCAGTTCGGCGAGGAATTGGCGCGCTTGCGCAACATGAAGCTCGGATTTGGCGGGGGGCGAAAATGTCTCGCTCTTGCCGGCGATGACCGCAATCACCGGATAGATTTCGGCTTTGAAGGCGATCCGCATTTCGACAGGTGCGAGACCCGCCTCGCTCAACATGCGCAGCAAACTGTTCTCGGAGAAATAATGCAGATGCTCGAAAGTGAACCAGCCCGGAGGCATCAGATGGGCTGAGATCGCGCACGGCACTTCGAGCAGGACGACACCATCGTCCCGCAAGGCATGGCGCGCCCGCTTCAACGCCGCCAGCGGATCGTCGAGATGTTCGAGGACATGGGAGAAGAGCACGACCGCGAGGTCCGATTGCCGCGGCAGGATATCCTCCTCCATGCCGCAATCGACGGCGATGCCGAAAATGTCGTTCGCTTGCGCCTTCGCTTTTGGCGAAGGATCGCAGCCCGCCACCTCCCAGCCGGCGTGACGGAAATGCGCCAGGTGAAATCCCGTGGCACAACCGACCTCATAGATTTTCCCGGTCCGCGGTGCGCGTGCTTCGGCCAATGTCACGAGACGCCGCGTCGAGGCCGCTGGCGGCGCGGCGCGTGCCGCCGCCGGATCGAAGCAGGTATAGTTGGAATAGGCCGCGTAATTCTCGCTGAGGATGTGCGCGGGCGCGGGGCGAACCTGATGGATGTGGCCGCAGGCGCGGCAATAGCCAAAGCCCAGCTCCACCGTGCCGAGGCCGGCCAGAGACAAGATCTGTGTCTGAACCTCTTCGCTTTGCGAAGACAGGCAAAGCGGACAGGACCTGAGCGGATTTGCGGACATGGGGCGAATTTCTCCGCCCCTATCCTCGCAAAACAACATTAACGGGTTGTTGCTTGGAACAACCAAAATGCGTTTGGGCGCCCGCGCTTGTCAGGGGGACTTAGCGCTCTTATACAAATTTTATGAGCGCCAAGACCACCCTCGCCGCCGTGATGACGAGCCCGCGCCAGACCGAGCTTCGCGAGCTGCCATTGCCGGAGATTCCCACCGATGCGGGGCTCTTGCGCGTCATGGCGACGGGGATTTGCGGCAGCGACTGGGGCAAATACCTGTCCGACAAGTTCAGCCCCTGCATCCTGGGCCACGAGATCGTGGGAACCATCGAAAAGCTTGGGAACGCGGCGCGCGACCGCTGGGGGGTCAAGGAAGGCGACTATGTCGCGCTGGAAGAATATCTGCCCTGCGGACACTGCGAATATTGCCGGACCGGTGAATACCGCTCGTGCCTGGAGACCGACCATTTCAACCCGAAGGGCGTGCGCTTCGGTTCGACGCCCTTGAGCGTCGCGCCTTCGCTCTATGGCGGCTACAGCCAATATCTCTACATGCATCCCCGCACGGTGGTACATCGTCTGCCCCCAAATATCCCGCCCCATATCGCGGCCATGGCGCTGCCCTTGGGCAATGGTTTTCAATGGGCCTATATGGATGCGGGCATCGGGCCGGGCCAGACCATCGTGGTGATGGGACCGGGTCAGCAGGGTTTGGGGTGCGTGGTCGCGGCCAATGTCGCGGGCGCGGACAATATCGTGGTGGTGGGGCTGGCCCGTGACGCCAATCGTTTCGAGACCGCCAGGAAGCTTGGCGCGACCCATACCATCGCCGTCGATGAAGAGGATGTGCGAACGCGCATCCAGGACATCACCGGCGGCCTGATGGCCGACATCGTGATCGATGTGTCCAGTGCCGG
Source organism: Micropepsaceae bacterium (assembly GCA_036499145.1). Lineage (GTDB taxonomy): Bacteria > Pseudomonadota > Alphaproteobacteria > Micropepsales > Micropepsaceae > CAIYRG01. The sequence goes on from DASYEG010000016.1 coordinate 3,179, forward strand.
GCCTGAGATCGTCAATGGCGGGCTGTCGCTCGTGAAGAAACGCGGCGCCATGCTCTGCACCGCCTGGAAGAAGACCGCCGTGCCGCTCGATCTCGACCGCTTGATCCGCTTCCAGGCGAATTTGCGCGGCGTGCGCGGCCATTCCTATGACGCGGTGGAACTTGCCATCGGCACCATGCAATCCGGGAAGTACCCGCTCGATTTGATTTCAACGCATGTGGTCGGCCTGAAGGACGTCGACCGCGCGCTCAGAATCGTCGGCGGCGAAACCAACGAACCCGCCATCCATATCACAGTCGAACCTTGGAAAATGAGTTGAGGAGTAATCCGCATGCTGACGGTTGAAGAAAACGAACGCGCGACACGCGTCGGCCCCGGAACCCCGGCCGGAAAATTGTTCCGGCGCTATTGGTGGCCGCTATGCCTTTCCACCGAATTGCCCGAGAAGGACGGCGCCCCCTTGCGTATCCGGCTCCTTGGCGAAGATCTCACCGCGTTTCGCGACACCGAAGGCAAAATCGGCTTGATCGATGCTTATTGCCCGCACCGGCGCGCGCCTCTGTTCTTCGCCCGCAACGAGGAATGTGGCCTGCGCTGCGTCTATCATGGCTGGAAATTCGACCGGAACGGGGATTGCGTCGATATGCCGTCGGAGCCCGCCGGTACGACGCTGCAG
>DASYEG010000017.1:0-2488 GCA_036499145.1 Micropepsaceae bacterium
GAATTGTGCGCCGATCTCGAACAGCATCGCGTGGTCGAAGCCGCGCGCCTGGTTGCGCGCCACCGCGGCAAGCAGAGAAGGAAGCAAACTCGGGCGCATGGCATCGAGATCGGCCGAGATCGGATTTTCCAATTGCCGCGCCTCGTCGCCGCCACCGAACAAAACCGCATGCGCGCGCGGTATGAACGAGAAATGCACGCACTCATCGAAGCCGTGTGCGGCCGCTGCACGTCGCGCGAACGCTTCGCGCCGTTGCGCAGGCGTGAGCACGGCGCGCGCCACAGCATAGGGACGGTTCATCGCGACGGCCGGGACGTTCTGCAAGCCGTGGATGCGGACGACTTCTTCCACCAGATCGGTCGCGCCATGCACGTCCGACCGCCATGAGGGCGGATCGGCGAACAGCACGCCTTCGGCATTTTTGACCACGAAACCCAGTTCCGTCAGGATACGGACGATTTCGCGAGGCTCCAATGCGAGGCCTGCCAGCCGCGCCACCTCCGAAAGCGGGAATTCGATGGTCCGCTTCCAGGGTAGAGGCGCCCCTGCGGCCACGATCTCGGACGCTTCGCCACCGCAGAATTGGAGGATCATCTTGGAGGCAAGCTCGAGACCAGGGATTACAAATTCCGGATCGACGCCGCGCTCAAAACGATAACGCGCATCCGAAAGGATTCCGAGAACGCGGCCCGTACGCGCCACGCGCACCGGATCGAACAACGCGGATTCGATGAACACATCGGTCGTTTCAGCGGTGCAGGATGAATCCTCGCCGCCCATCACGCCGGCAATACCGCGTGCGGCTTGGTCATCGGCGATGACCACCATTTCCGAATCGAGTGTGTAGGTCTTGCCGTCCAACGCCGCGAGCGTTTCCCCGTCTTTCGCGAAGCGCGCCCGCAAATTGCCTTGGAGTTTGCTCGTATCGAAGACATGCAGCGGCCGCCCGCGATCGAGCGACAGGAAATTCGTGACGTCGACCAGCGCGGAAATCGGGCGCAAGCCGACGGCCTTGAGCCAGTCCTGCAGCCATTTGGGTGACGGTCCGTTCCTGACACCCCGGATCACGCGGCCGGCGAACATCGGCGCCGCGTTCTCTTGGCCGGGCGGAAAATCGAGCGCCGTCTTGATGGGAGAGGGGAATTTCCCTGCGACCGGCGACAGGTCGCCTTCGCGCAGGCGGCCTAATCCGGCCGCCGCCAAATCGCGGGCAATGCCATAGACACTCGTGCAATCGCCGCGATTGGGCGTGATGGCGACGTCAAACACGGGATCGCCGAGACCAAGCGCCGCTGCCGCCGGCGCGCCGATGATCGCGTCGGCCGGCAGCGCGATGATGCCATCATGATCGTCGCTCAAAAGAAGCTCGCGGCCCGAACACAGCATGCCACGCGATTCCACGCCGCGGATGGTACCGATTTTCAATTCTGCGCCGCTTGCGGGAATGACGGTCCCGGGTTTCGCGAATACCGCCTTCATTCCGGCATGCGCATTGGGTGCGCCGCAGACGACCTGAACGGCTTCGCCGGCGCCGGTATCGACCATGCAGAGCTTCAGTTTGTCGGCGTTGGAATGTTTGTTGGCCGAGATCACATGAGCAACGATGAAATCCTTCAGCCGCGCCCCGGCATCCTCGACGGATTCCACCTCCAAACCGATATTGGTGAGTTTGTCCGCAATGGCCTGCACGTCCGCTTGCGTGTCCAGCGGGTTCTTCAGCCAGGAAAGCGTGAATCTCATCGTACGCCTCTCACCGGCTGAGGCCTTCGTGCAACGCCGGGATGTCGAGTGCAGCAAAGCCGTAATGCTTGAGCCAGCGCAGATCGGATTCGAAGAAGGGCCGCAGATCGGGAATGCCGTATTTCAGCATCGCGAGCCGGTCGATGCCGAAGCCGAAGGCATAGCCCTGGTAGCGTTTCGGATCGATGCCGCACATCTCCAGCACACGCGGATGCACCATGCCGGACCCTGCGATCTCCAGCCAATCCTTGCCCTCGCCGAAGCGGATCTGTCCGCCCGAACGGTCGCATTGGATGTCGACTTCGACCGAAGGCTCGGTGAACGGGAAATAGGACGGCCTCAGACGCATCGTCACGTGCGGCACTTCGAAAAAGGCTTTGCAGAATTCCTGCAAGGTCCATTTCAGATGGCCGAGATGGGTTTTCTCATCGATCACCAGGCCTTCGACCTGGTGGAACATGGGCGCATGTGTTGCATCCGAATCGCTACGATAGGTGCGCCCCGGCGCGATGATGCGGATGGGCGGCTTCTGGCTCAGCATGGTGCGAACCTGCACCGGACTTGTGTGGGTGCGCAGAACGGGACGCGAACCGTCAGCTTGCGGTTTCAAATAGAACGTGTCGTGCATCTGGCGCGCGGGATGTTCGGCCGGGATGTTGAGCTTGGTGAAATTGTAATCGTCGGTCTCGATATCGGGGCCTTCGGCGACCTTGAAATCGAGATCGGCGAGAATGGCGATGATCTCGTC
>DASYEG010000018.1:0-6275 GCA_036499145.1 Micropepsaceae bacterium
CGCACCACCATCGGATTGATGACCCTGCCGCAATCGTGCATCACAATGTAGCGCAGGATCTCGACGCCGCCGGTTTCGACATCCACCTCCACTTCCGCCACATGGGTCCCATTGGAGTAGGTCGATTGATCGGGCGTGAAATAGGCCGTGTGCTCGATCCCGGGCGTCAGGCCGCCTGCCATCGACACCCCTGGCATGCCGGCCGCCTTGAAGGCCAATTCGCGAAAATGCCTGCGCGTCTCGGGAGCATCGCGCATTTGCGCGAAACCATTGTTCAGCTCGATATCCGCGGGCGATGCCTGCAGCATTTCGGCGGCGATCTGTTTCAGTTTCTTTGCCACTTCTTTCGCGGCGAGATGCGCCGATGAACCGGCATTCACCGCGGTACGCGCCGCGAACGTCCCCATCCCGAACGCGATGCCGGCAGTATCCCCTGTGATCACGGCGATGTCTTCGTAATCCGCACCCAGCTCATCGGCGGCGATCTGCGCGAGAACGGTCTTGTGCGATTGGCCGTGCGGGGTCGCGCCGGTGTAGAGGCTGATCTTGCCGGTGGTGGAGATGCGCACCGTCACGCCTTCATAGGGGCCGAGCCCGGTGGCCTCCACCGCATTGCCGATACCGATGCCGAGATAGCGCCCCTTCGCGCGCGCCTCACTCTGTCGTGCCGCGAAAGCGTCATAGCCGGCCGCCGTCAGCGCGGTCGCCTGGCATGCGGGATAGTCGCCGCTGTCATAGGTGACCGGGCGTCCGTCGCGGAAGATGATGCCGACCTTGTAGGGCATCTGTTCGGGGCGGACGAAGTTGCGCCGCCGCACTTCGCCCGGATCGAGGTTCAGCTCCCTTGCCACGCGATCCATCAGCCGCTCCATCACGAAGACGCCCGCGGGCCGGCCCGCGCCGCGCACCGGCGTCGTGGAGATCTTGTTGGTGAAGGCGACAAGCACCTCCATCTTCAGGCTCGGAATGACATAAGGCCCGGGCACGGTGGTGGCCGCGATCCACGGCACCGTCAGGCCCCAGGGAAGATAGGCGCCTTCGTCCTGAATCATACGGCCGCGCAAGCCCAGGATCTTCGCGTTGGCGTCCACCGCGATCTCCATGTCCCAATATTCGTCGCGCTCCTGATGGGTGGCGACGAAATTCTCGCGCCGGTCCTCGATCCATTTCACCGGCCGGCCGAGCGTTTCCGCGGCCACGGCGACGCAGGGATATTCGGGATAGAGCGCGCCCTTGGGACCGAAGCCGCCGCCGACATCGGAGGTGATGACGCGAAGCTGGTTGTCGTTCAGATCGAGCGCATCCAGGAGGCAGCGCTTGATGCGATGCGAGCCTTGCGAGGAGATATGAATCGTGAAGCTGTCCGTAATGGCATCGAAGCTTGCCACCAGACCGCGGCACTCCATGAAGAATGGGCCGCCGCGATGGGTGTGGAGACTTTCGCCGAACACATGGGCGGCTCCGGCGAAGGCCGCATCGTGATCGCCATGACTGAAGGGAATGCGGCCGGCGATGTTGGACGATGTGCCTTCGTGGGCCACCGCCGCTGCCGCCGCAATCGCGTCCCTGCAATCGGAAATCGCGGGCAGAATGTCGTACTCGACCGCGACGAGAGTGGCGGCATCCTCGGCGATATAACGCGTGTCGGCCACAATCATTGCGATGGGTTCGCCGACATAGCAGACCTCGGTGTTCGCGAGCACCATCGGCAGAAAGAGCTGGGTGATCGCCGGATTCGGCACCAGCAGCGTCAGCGGCTTCTGCGCCGCCTCGGGAAGATCGGCATGGGTGAGCACCAGATGCACGCCGCAAAGCGCGCGCGCCGCCGACGCATCGATGCTTCTGATCCGCGCATGGGCGTGGATGCTGCGCACGAAGGCGGCATGCAATGTTCCGGGCAATCGGATGTCGTCGACATAATGGCCTTTGCCGGTGAGGAGGGCCGGATCTTCCGTGCGCTTGACCGCGGCGCCGAAATATTTCGGACGATTGGAGCGTTGGGCGGCGCTATCATCGTCCTTAATCGCTGCCATCGCGTCCTCATGCCCGGCCATCATTCGGCCAGGCATGGAATAAACGCTCTGCCCATCTTTGCAAAGTGGTCGAAGCGCTCCATTGTAGCGTCACGCTGCGGCGGAAAACGCAGGGATTCTGGGAGCAAAGACAAATAACAATGACCGGCCGTTCACGCCCAGCGCTTGATTTCCAGGATCATCTTTCCGCCCTCGACGCCGCGGGCCTGCTCGTCCGGGTGGACCGCCCGATCAACAAAGACACCGAACTGCATCCGCTGATGCGCTGGCAGTTCCTTGGCGGCGTTCCGGAAGACGAGCGCCGGGCCTTTTTGTTCACCCATGTGGTCGATTCCAAGGGGCGGCGTTACGACATGCCGGTGGCGGTGGGCGCGCTGGCCGCCTCTCCACGCATCTATGCGATGGGGATGGGTACGCAGGTGAACGAGATCGGCCCCGCCTGGGACCGGGCCATTGCCCATCCGCTGCCGCCGGTCCTGGTCAACCACGCACCGTGTCAGGAGGTCGTGATCCGTGGCGAGGATTTGACGCGCCCGGGCGGTGGTCTCGCGAGCCTGCCGGTTCCCATATCCACGCCCGGCTTCGATTCCGCGCCCTACCTGACGGCGACGCTCTGCATCACGCGCGATCCCGAAAGCCGCGTGCAGAACATGGGCATGTATCGCGCCGCGCTGAAAGCGACCGACCGGCTGGGCGTGCGCATGGTGGCGCGTCCGGGCGGCGCGGGCGGCTATCTGCACTGGCAGAAATACAACGCGCTGAAGGAGCCGATGCCCATCGCCATCGTGATCGGCGCCGCGCCCATCGTCTGTTTCACCGGGCCGCAGAAGCTCGCCGTCGACATGGACGAGATGGGCGTCGCCGGCGCTCTCGCGGGTGAACCGATTTCCATGGTGAAATGCATGAGCGTCGATCTGGACGTTCCGGCGAACGCGGAAATCGTCATCGAAGGCCTGATCGATCCCGAATGGCTGGAGCCCGAAGCGCCGTTCGGCGAAAGCAACGGTTATGTCGCGCTCGAAGCCTTCAACATGAAGATGCAGGTGACGGCCATCACCATGAAGCGCAAGCCGGTGTTCACCGCCATCATCAGCCAGGTGACGCCGTCCGAATCCAGCGTCATCAAAAAGGTCGCTTATGAGCCATTCTTCCTGGCCCATCTGCGCGACCAATTGGAAGTGACAGGCATAAAGCGCGTGGTGATGCATGAGCGGTTGACGAATTTGCGCCCCGTCATCTTCCTGCAATATGCGCAAGGGACGCCGCAGATCGAAGTGTGGCGCGGGCTTTATGCCACCGCGAATTTCCAGAGCGGCTGCGGCAAGATCGTAGTGGCGGTGAGCGAAGATATCGACCCGCAGAGCGTCGATGCGGTGCTGTGGTCGCTCGCCTACCGCTTCAACCCGGTCGAGGACGTGCATGTCGCGCCCTATCACACCAGCCTGCAGGGTTCGCAATATGGCCCGAAGAAATCCGATTCCACCCTATTGATCGATGCGACCCAAAAGAATCCGATGCCGCCGCTGGCATTGCCCGCGCGCGAATATATGGAACATGCTCGCGGGCTCTGGGACGAGTTGGGACTGCCGCCGTTGAGCGTCACCGCGCCCTGGCACGGCTATACGCTCGGCGATTGGGACGACACCTGGGATGTGTTTGCGGCCCGCGCGACGCGCGGCGACTGGGAGCAAAGCGGCAAGGAAACGCTCGCGCGCGCGCGCAAAGGTCTGAAACCCGAAACGCCGGTGAAAACGGTGGAGAAAAATCCGGGCGGCGAAACCTAGGGACGCGGCGCATGGCGACGGACGCAAGCGTGGAGATTGCCGTGCGAGGGGACGCAACGCCCGTCCCTCAAGCCGCGGCGCGCGGCCTGTTCGATATCGGCATCCACGATCGCCTGCCCTTCGGCCAGGCCCTGATGCTGGGCTTTCAGAACATTTTCGGCATGATCGGAATGTTCGTGTTTCCCGGCATCACCGGACAGGTGTTGCATCTCTCCGTCGAACAGACCGCCCATCTTTACGGCATGACATTCTTGGTTTCGGGCTTCGTCACCACCTGCCAATCGGTGCTCATCCTGAAACTTCCCATCGTGCACGGCCCCTATGTCGGCAGCTTCACCGCGCTGCTGGCGCTGGGCGCGCTTCCCGATGCCGGTCTCGGGCTTGCCTTCGGGTCGTGCTTCGTTGCCTGCATCATATGGTTCCTGCTCACCGTGCCCATTCGCGGTTGGAGCTTTGCCGCGCTTTTCGCGCGCTATCTTCACCACCCGATGATATCGGGGATCATGGTCCTGCTGGCGATGGTGCAGATCGCGAACACCTCGCTTCCCGGCTGGATCGGGGAGCGGGCCAGTCCCGGATTTCCCGGCATCAACCTGATGGCCGGCGCGGTCGCCGTTGCGATCCTCGTGTGTTTCACGCTCTGGGGCGGCAGGCGGTTCCGGCGCGTGGCCATGCTCGTAGGCCTCGTGCTGGGGACATTGTCCTATGCGCTGTTCATCCCGATTTCATTCGGACGCGTGATGTCGTCGCCCTGGCTGGTGACGCCGCAATTCTTTCCCTATGGCTTCGAGGTCCGGCCCGATATCGTGATCCTGTTCGTGCTGGTGCTGGTGCCGGCCAATATCGCATCCATGGCGCTCTACACCGTGGTCGGCAAATGGGCCCATGAGACGTTAAGCCCCGCCCGCATGTCAGGCGGGTTGATGAGCGTGGCGCTGGGCGGCATGCTGGCTTCGGTGCTCGGCACTTATGCGACGCACATCTACCCCGACAATATGGGCCTGTTGCGCACCACCCGCGTGGCTTCGCGTTACGCCACCCTTGCCTGCGGCGTGCTGCTGATGCTGCTGGGATCTTGCGTGAAATTCGACATGATGCTGGTGCTGGTGCCGACGCCGGTCCTCTCTGCGATCGCGACGCTGCTGTTCGGTATCGTGATGATGCATGCGATCCAGCATCTGTCGGGAGTCGAATGGGACGACCGCAACCTGATCATCGCCGGATTTTCGCTGCTTCTGGGCATGGGGGGCCTGTTCGTCACAGGCGATGCCTATCAGGCGCTGCCGCTTGTGGTGCGGATATTGCTCAAACAGGCGGTGGTCGTCGGAGGCATACCCCTGATCACGCTGCACGCAATTCTGAACCATGACAGAATCGCGGCGGGCCATACGAAGGTCTGACGCCCCGCAGAAATGGGCCTTCCCAATTTCTCCGGAAAAAAGAAAAGCTCGCAACAATGTCAGCGAGCGTATCCCCCGGCCATTTCCCGAAAAGAGACGAGTCTCTGCCGCGTCTCGTCCCACAACGCCAGACGCACGCCGCGTAAACTCTGGCATAACGTCAATCGGCTGACATCGTTAAGCTCCGGGTGGTCTCGCAGAACCTGCGGCAGCCGGTAATAGGGAATACGGCTGTTCAGGTGATGAACATGGTGCACCCCGATATTGGCGGTGAACCAACGCAACACGCCGGGAAGATTGTAGTGCGAGCTTCCCGACAGAGCCGATTCGTCACGAGTCCAGGCATGTTCCCGCGTCCAGACGACGCCCTCATATTGATGCTGGACGTAAAACAGCCAAACGCCGATTGAGGCCGCCAAAAGCATGATCGGCAGATGCACGAGAAAAAAGGGCCGGAGCCCCACAAAACACACCACGAGAGCCACGGCGAGACCAATTGCGACGTTGGTTGCCATCGTGCTCAGCCAGGGCTTCCAGCCAGCACGCATCTGATTGAGCGGGACCCGGTGCTGCAAGAAGAAGAGATAGGCCGGCCCCACGCCGAACATGACGAGGGGATTGCGATAGATCCGATAAGCGCATCGCCCCAGCCACGATCTTTCCCTGTATTCCTGCACCGTCAGGGTTTCGATGTCGCCAATGCCCCTGCGGTCGAGATTGCTCGACGAGGCGTGATGGATCGCGTGATTTCGCTTCCAATAATCGTATGGCGTCAATGTGAGAACGCCGAGTATCCGGCCAACCCAGTCATTCGCGATGCGATGGCGAAAAAATGCGCCATGACCGCAATCGTGCTGAATCAAGAACAGTCGCACCAGAAACCCGGCAGCCGGCAGGGACAGCAGCAAGGTCAGCCAATAGCCAACGCCAAGCGACAGCCACATCAAGACCCAAAACAGCGCAAGCGCCCCGGCGGTGACACCGAGTTCAAACAAAGCACGCGCGTGACTTGGTTCTCGGTAATGAACGAGACTTCGCACCAGCGCTGGCGTATCGGG
>DASYEG010000019.1:0-2386 GCA_036499145.1 Micropepsaceae bacterium
GTGCGCAACCGCCGCGAGGCGTTCATCTCGTCGGCCAGGAAATGCGAGATGAAGCGGCGTTCGTAATCGGCCTTGGCGAAGGCGCGCACGAGATCGGAATTGGCGATGGCATCGATCAACCGCCCCGTCGAGGTGGAGACCTCGTTGGACAGCGCCTTGGACAGAACCACGCAACGCCGCGCGAGGCTGACCACAATGGCGAGATAGATCGCAGCCCAAACACCGAGCAGCAGCGCATAACTCGCATGGGCGTTGAACATCAGAATGCCGCCGACCAGCATCAGCATGGCGACGCGCACCATTTCGAAGGCCAGGATGTTGAGCACGGAAACCGTCGCCTGACCGGCCTGTTTCACCTTCTGACCGAGCTTGCCGGCGAAGTTTTCCTGAAAATAGCGAGGCGAATGGCCCATCAGATAGGTGAAAAGATATTTCTGCGCGAGCGCGCGCATGCGCGGGGATGTCGTGACGTCGACGGCTTCGTAAGCACGATAGGCAAGCGTGGAACCGAGCCAGATGACGGCGAGCAGCAGCATCCAGGGAAGGATCGCGGTTGCAAAACTCGCATGGGCCGCCACCGCCGCATTGATCGCGTTGATGAGATGGGACAACGCATAGGGTCCGAACGCCTCGATCGAGGTCGCCGATCCCGCGAGCGTCACGAGCGCGGCAATCTTCCAGCGGAAATGCCTGCCGATCAGAAAGCGCATGAAGGCAAACGGGGTGGACGGCACGCGCGCCAATCGCTCGGCTTCGGGCAGGGGCTCAGCCCTGCTCAGCACGGCATCGGGCACAATATGTTTTGACGGGCTCATGGCCCAATCCTCAAAAGGGGGATCGCCCCAAACGGCTCCGGCCGCGCGGCGCGCGATTCGAAGTCCGCATCATAGGTGGAAAATAAGTCCGGTCCGGTAAAGAAGACCTAAGCGCCGGCACCCGCGGTTTCGATTTCCGCCACGTGCTGGCGCTCTTTGATGCGGGCGGCTTTGCCGCGTAGGCCGCGCAGATAATAGAGCTTCGCGCGCCGCACCCGGCCATGACGGATCACTTCCACCGAATCCACCAGCGGGCTGTAGATCGGGAAGACCCGCTCCACGCCCTCGCCATACGAAATCTTCCGGACCGTGAAGCTTTCGTTCAGGCCCGCACCCTGCCGCGCGATGCAGACGCCCTCGAAGGCCTGAAGACGTTCGCGGGTCTTCTGCTGCTTGGTTTTCTCGTCATAGGACACGTCAACGACCTTGACGTTGACCTTCAGCGTGTCCCCTGGCCGGAAAATAGGCAGCTTGCGGCCCCCACGGGAGGCATCCATTTGTTCGCGCTCAAGGGTCTGAATCAGGTTCATTTTTCGCATCCTTCGGCGGGCCCTTGGCCTGCCTGCGGTCTAAAGAGGCGGGCCTTCTAGCGGATCGGGCGAACTTTTCATAGAGGGTCCAGAGATCGGGCCGGCGCTCTTTCGTGAGCCGTTCGGCCTCCGCCTTCCGCCAGCGGGCGATTTCGGCATGATTGCCGGACATCAGGACAGGGGGAATGTCGCGGCCTTCGAAGCTTTGGGGCCTAGTGTACTGCGGATATTCGAGGAGCCCTTGTTCAAAACTTTCCTCGGTCTTGGAGGCTGGCGCGCCCATCACGCCGGGAAGGAGCCGGACAACCGCCTCGATCAGCGCCATGGCGGCGATCTCACCGCCGGCAAGGACAAAATCCCCCATGGAGATTTCCTCCATCCCCCGGGCTTCGATCGCCCGCTCGTCCAGCCCCTCGAACCGGCCACAGAAAAGGACGATTCCGGGTTTGGCCGAAAATTCCCGTATGCGGGCCTGCGTCAACGGGGCCCCGCGCGGCGAGAGGTAGATCAGCGGCCGGGGGGCCGTGTCCTGACCCCGCGCCGCATCGATGGCGGTTGCCGCGACGTCGGAGCGTATCACCATGCCGGGGCCGCCACCCGAAGGGGTATCGTCCACGGCGCGATGACGTCCCATCCCATGGTCGCGGATGTCGCAGACATCCAGATTCCAGATTCCCTCACCCCTGGCCTTGCCGATCAGCGAAGCCCCCAGCGGGCCGGGGAACATGTCCGGAAACAGGGTCAGGACCGAAGCACGCCACATTCAAGATCACCTGTCATCCCGGCCAGCCCCCGGGTCCGGGTGGAGCCGGCCCAAGGGTAAACTCCACGAAGCGCGTGCCGCGAGCCACCCAGAAACGGGCCCGGTGGGTCTCTGGCTCCCCCCAACCTTGGCCTCAACTAAGGCTGGCTCGCCCAGGATGACAAGGGAGTTGGGTCAGTTCTGGTTCTCACGCGGCAGTTCGATCACGATACGCCCGCCCGCGACATCCACCACCGGCACATGCGGGTCGGCGAAGGCGACGAACTCCGTGCCCCCGG
>DASYEG010000020.1:0-5735 GCA_036499145.1 Micropepsaceae bacterium
GGCGACCCAATTGCGATAGCAGCCATAGCCGCTGCTCGCGAGCCACAGAACCAAGGGCGGTACGGGGAGGAGCATCCAGACCCGGCTGCGGTCGGGCAGGCTGAGATGGAACGCCGCAATCACCGCAGCCAAACCCGTCACGAACGTGGCGGTCAGCTCGACGGCAAAACGCATGTCGTCCAGCCGTGCCATCATCGCGGGCCAGGCGCCCGTGGTCCACGTCACAATGCCGACAATCGCCACAAACCCGGCCAGCCACGCGGACGCCCGCGCCAAAGGCGGGCGCAAGCGCCGGACGGGCTTCGCATCCGCAGCAAGCGATTCGATCAGATGCGGCGTCGTGGTCAAATGCCGTCTCTCCGCCGATCCAGCAATTTGCGCAAATTCTTCACCGCCCGATGTGTCGAGACCTTCAGCGCGACGATGGACATCCCACTCGCGGCGGATGCCTCCTTCAACGATTTTTCTTCGATCTTCAACATGGTAATCGCCTGGCGCTGTCCTTCCGGCAATTGTTCCACGGCAGCCCGCAGAGCGCGAAAGTCGGGCTCCGCCTCAGTCAGGTTCGTTTCAGGAGCGGCGAAGGTTTCATGCTCCTCCGAAAGAAATGTTTCACGGGCGCGCTTGCGGCCCTGCCCCCGCAGCCGGTCTATGATCCGCCGCCGCGCGATGGCGGCGAGCCAGGGCTTGAACGGACGCGCCGGATCATAGGTGTGCCGCACCGCATGCACGGTCAACAGGATGTCCTGTAGGGAATCTTCGACATCGTGCCGTTCACGGTGGCTTCGCGCTGCAATCGCCCGAAGATAGGGTGTCACCGCGATGAGCAGACGCCGGTAGGAGACCGCATCGCCCGCCTGTGCACGCGCCATGAGCCCGGCCCAATCATCTTCGCCGCGAAGTTGCGCTGCATCGCTCACGGCAAATCCCTACACTGGAAACGCAAAGAGCGGCAGCAGATTTATTTCCGGCTGAAGCCCGTAACCTTTCAAAGGCCCCATCCGAACCTGTTGCTGTCCGTCTCGAAGAGAGACCCCAACAGGAGAGCCCATCATGAAAAACATGACCGCCGCGGCCGCGCTTACGTCGGCCATTGGCCTTGCCTTCGCCCTACAGGCCGCGCCCACCCGAGCCGCTGAAATGCCGCAAATCGTAAAAGACAACATGGCGATGGCGGCCAAGAACCATCTGGAAAAATGTTACGGCATCAACGCCAACGCGAAAAACGATTGCGCCGAGGGCGCGCATTCCTGCGCCGGACAGGCGACCATGGCGCGCGATCCCAAATCCTTCGTCCTTCTGCCCGCCGGTGTCTGCGGAAAGATCCAGGGCGGCAAGACGACGGCGTCCTGATCCGATGGCGCGGCAGTCCTTCCCTCCCAGACTTGCCGTGCCTCAAGCGGAGCGCGGCCCGATTCCCGCTGAAGTCGGAATCGGGCTGCGTTTCCCGCATCACCGCCATGTCATGGACACGCGCCCCGATACCGCCTGGTTCGAGGTGCATACCGAAAACTACATGGGCGGAGGAACACCCCTGCGCGTGCTTGAGGCCATACGGCGGGATTATCCGATCTCGCTGCACGGTGTCGGCCTATCGCTCGGAAGCGCGGACGGTCTCGACGCGGCGCATCTCGCACATGTCCGCGATGTGGCGGAGCGCATCGAGCCTGGTTTGATTTCGGAGCATCTGTCCTGGAGCATTGCGGGCGGAATCTATCTTGCCGATCTCCTGCCGCTTCCCATGACCGAAGAGGCGCTGCATGTGACATGCCGCAATGTCGCGCAGGTCCAGGAGATCCTGGGCCGCAAAATCCTGATCGAGAATCCGTCTTCTTATCTGCAATTCACACATTCCACGATTCCGGAATGGGAGTTCATCTCGGCCGTGGCGGCGCGCACCGGGTGTGGGATTCTCTGCGACGTGAACAATGTCCATGTCAGCGCCTGCAATCATGGCTGGGATGCCTCGGCCTATCTTGCCGCGCTGCCAACAGATGCCATTGGCGAGATCCATCTCGCGGGGCACAGCGTCAAAGAGATCGGTGGACGTATCCTGCGCATCGACGATCACGGCGCGCGCGTCAGTCCCGAAGTCTGGGCGCTCTTTCGCGAGGCGTTGGAACGCTTCGGACGAGTGCCGGCGCTGATCGAATGGGACACGAACATCCCCGCCTTCGATGTCTTGCGCGAGGAAGCGTCCTTGGCCGGGTACGCCATGCAGCAAAGCCAAGAGGCACGTCCAAATGCCCACGCTGCGTGAGACCCAGCACGCGCTGCTGAACGCGCTCGCCTTCGGGAACAGCGAGCACGCCGCATCGCAGATCGCGGGTGGCGGATTTTCGCCGGACGAACGGCTGGACATCTATCGCAACACCTATCTGTCGGCATTGACGTCGGCGCTGCGTATTTCCTATCCCGCGGTGCATCGCCTGGTCGGTGCGGCATTCTTCGAGGGCGCGGCGCAATCTTTCGTTGAAACGCATCCGCCGCGCAGCGCCTACCTGAATGTCTATGGCGTGGAGTTCGCCGAGTTTCTTGCGCAATTCCCGCCGGCTCAATCGCTTCCCTATCTTGGCGATGTCGCACGGCTGGAATGGGCGGTGAATGTCGCGCTCCACGCCAAGGACGCAGCCCCGATGGACCCGCATATCTTCGCGCGCCTCGGCGAGATTGCGCCCGAACGGCTCATCCTCGTGCCGCATCCCGCGGTCACGCTTCTCAGAACCGATCACGCGGTGCGGGCCCTGTGGCAGGCCGTGCTCGCCGAAGACGATTGCGCGCTCGATGCCGTCGATTGGGCGGCCGGTCCCGAATGGCTTTTGGTCGAGCGCACGGCAGCGGGGATCGAGGTGCTCTGCCTTCCCGAACGCGAATGGCGTTTCACCGCCGCGCTCTGTGCCGGAGAAAGTTTCGCGACGGCCGTCGAAGCGGCGCCGGGCGCCGATGTTACGACACTGTTCGCGCGTCATCTTGCCACCGGTTGCTTCACCGATTTCCGCCGCGCCGGCGCTTACCCCCTTGCTCCCTCGGAGACGATTCCATGACCCAATCTTCCACCCTCGCGCCGCCGCATTCCCCGGTGCTTTCCACTCTCGTGCTATTGCGCGCGACGTTGCAGTCCGTTCCCTATTCGCTGCTGGCATTGCCGTTGCGTTTCGCCGTGGCGACGGTGTTCTGGAATTCCGGCACCACGAAGCTTGCAAGCTGGGACACCACGCTCCAGCTCTTCGCCGACGAATACAGGCTGCCGCTGCTGCCGCCCGAACTTGCCGCCACCATGGCCGCGTCCATCGAGCTGACGACGCCGTTCCTGCTGGTGTTCGGATTCCTCACCCGCCCGGCGGCCTTCATCCTCCTCGGCATGACGACGGTGATCGAGATTTTCGTGTATCCGTTGGCCTGGCCCACCCACATTCAGTGGGCGGCCATGCTGCTGGTCCTGCTCTGCCGCGGACCGGGCAGGCTCTCGCTGGATCATCTGATCTGGCGGTGGCTGAGATTGTAACTCCCGGCTTGCCCGGCGGGCCTGTGGCCGTTACTAACGCGCACCCGGCCCTGCACGAAAAGGAGTTCCCATGTCCCGCAACAAAATTGCGCTGATCGGCGGCGGCCAGATCGGCGGCACGCTGGCGCTTCTGATCGGTCTGAAGGATCTGGGCGACGTCGTCCTGTTCGATATCGTCGAGGGGCTGCCGCAGGGCAAGACGCTCGACATCGCACAATCCGCTCCGGTGGAAGGTTTCGATGCCAAGTTCAAGGGCACCAATTCCTATGCCGATATCGCGGGTGCCGATGTGGTGATTGTGACGGCCGGTGTGCCGCGCAAGCCCGGCATGAGCCGCGACGATCTTCTGGGCATCAATCTCAAAGTGATGAGCGCGGTCGGCGAAGGCATCAAGGCCCATGCGCCGAACGCCTTCGTCATCTGCATCACCAATCCGCTCGATGCGATGGTGTGGGCATTGCGCCAATTCTGCGGCCTGCCGCACAACAAGGTGGTTGGCATGGCGGGCGTTCTCGATTCCGCGCGCTTCCGCCATTTCCTCGCCGAAGAACTTAACGTCTCGGTCGAGGACGTGTCCGCCTTTGTGCTTGGCGGTCATGGCGATACCATGGTGCCGATGCCGCGTTTCTCGACGGTTGCCGGCATCCCCCTGCCGGAACTGGTGAAGATGGGCTGGATCACCCAGGCGCGGCTGGATCAGCTGACCCAGCGTACGCGCGACGGGGGTGCGGAGATCGTGGGTCTCTTGAAGACCGGTTCCGCGTTTTACGCGCCGGCGTCTTCGGCCATCGCCATGGCGGAATCCTATCTGCGCGACAAGAAGCGCGTGCTGCCCTGCGCGGCCTATGTCGATGGTAAATATGGCCTCAAGGACATCTATGTCGGTGCGCCGGTGGTGATCGGCGCCGGCGGCGTGGAGCGCGTCGTCGAGCTCGACCTCACCAAGGACGAGCGGGCGATGTTCGACAAATCCGTCGGCTCAGTCCAGGGGCTGATCGAAGCCTGCCGCAAACTTGAGCCCCGGCTCGGCTAGGCGGATAAGCCTCTTGTCCTAGGCGGGTTGCGCGAAAGAACGGACCCGCCTATTTTCCGCGCGCCTTTGGCCGCCTTAGCTCAGCCGGTAGAGCACGTCATTCGTAATGACGGGGTCGCGTGTTCGAGTCACGCAGGCGGCACCAACGCTTCGGGCTCGCTAGAAAATTCCGGCGAGCCCGATAACGATCTTGTATCCGTTCGCGCGAGGCTACGCTTTTGTCTGTGGCGGCCGTGCCGCTCGTGCATCGGGCGCGGGGACGCGCTCTTGGAGAATCTGCGTGAGCTGAGCGGCCATCTCCAGCGGAATGGCAAATGAGATCGGCGCTCCGCCCACCACGAAATCCAGCACCGCCGCATCGGACTGAACCAATACGCCAACGCGGTCCGCGACCAGGACCGAGCGCGTTTCGTTGCCTTCTATTTTTTGGGCGTAGACCTGCTTCAATTGCAGGAGCAAGCCGATGACCTCGTCCAATTGCGCAGGGGGAAAGGTGAGGCGGCCGGTTTCGCCATCGGATTTCTCGAATTCCACAAGGCAGGCCGAACCATCGGCCGAGAGGCCAAAGCGCGAAAGTCTTGTAGCGGCGATTTCGGTCATGAAGGCTCGCAAAATGTGGACGCGCGGCTTCTATAGCAGATAATCCCAATCAGGCTGTATTGACATGCTGATAACGCGGCTTGCGACAGCGTGCGGTAGAAAAACCCTAAGAACACAAAGTGAGCGCGAAGAACACAAAGCACTTCGTGCGCTTGGTGCTCCTTCGTGTCCTTCGTGGTGTTTTTTTTCTCACGCCGCGTTGATGAAGCCGCCCATCTGACGGTTCCATAACCGCGCGTAGGCGCCGCCCTTGGCGAGCAGCTCGCGATGCGGTCCGTCCTCGACGATGCGTCCGGCCTCCAGATAGACGATGCGGTCCATCCCGGCGATGGTCGAGAGCCGGTGGGCGATGGCGATCACGGTGCGCCCCTGCATCAGCGTCCACAACGCTTCCTGGATCAGATGTTCCGATTCCGAATCGAGCGAAGAAGTCGCCTCGTCCAGCACCAGGATGCGCGCATCCTTCACCAAAGCGCGCGCGATCGCGACGCGCTGGCGTTCGCCGCCCGAAAGCTTGATCCCCTGCTCGCCGACGATGGTGTCATAACCGCTCGCGCGTCCGGCGATGAATTCATGCGCATGGGCCTGGTCCGCCGC
>DASYEG010000021.1:0-5814 GCA_036499145.1 Micropepsaceae bacterium
TGGGCGATCAAGCGCTTTTGATCGCGAGAAACGACTGGGGTTTTGCGGTAGGCGTTTTGCGAATGCTTCCCGCTCGCGCGTCAGGTCTTCGCGTCCGCCGGGACCGCCTGGGCGAAAATCGAGCGTTGGCCGCTCCTGCCTTGCACCACGTCGAGGGTCATCTCGCCGACGCGCTCGAACGCGATTTTCACAATGTCGCCGGGCCGCATCGGCCCCACACCGGCGGGCGTTCCCGTCGCGATGATGTCGCCGGGATAAAGCGTCATCACGGACGACGCCATCTCGATCATCCCCGGAATGTCGAGAACCAGATCGCGCGTGTTGGCATCCTGCTTGAGCGCGCCATTGACCCATAGCCGGCCCTGCAGATTCGACACCGCATCGCCGATTTCATCCTCGGTGACGATCCATGGGCCCACCGGACAAAAGGTGTCGAAACCCTTGCGCGTCACGCGCTCCTCGGGCCCGCGGATCACCGCATCGATCAGGCAAGAATAGCCGAAGGCATATTCGCGCCATCTTTCACGCGGGATGTCCCGCCCTTGGCGGGCGATGATGATTGCGAGTTCGCATTCATGATCGATGCGACGCCCCGCATTGACGGGCAGCACGATCGGGTCGGACGGCCCGGACAACGCCGAGGGCGGTTTTAAGAAAAATCCCTGATTGTTGGCGCGATAGGACGCGCCCATTTCGGCGCCGTGCTCGTGGTAATTCACCGGATACGCGATGACCTTGTTCGGCCACGGCACCGGGGTCAGCAGCTTGACGCGCGCGAGCGGGACGCCCTCGCCAGACGCCCCGGCGCGTTCGAGCGCATCGCGATGCTGCGCGAAATTCGCTATCAGCCGGGTCATCGCGACCGGCGGCCACTCGCCGGTGCGCCCATCGGCGATATCGGTCACATCGACGATTTCATCGCCACGGACCACACCGATGCGATCGTCGTCAAAGCGCGCAAGTTTCATCTTTAGTCTCTTTCGCTACGGTACTCGCCTACCTGCCAGAGCGGAAAAAAAGGCAAAGCTAGGCTATTTGAATAGACGCAAAAATGTCCGGTGCAGACGTAACGCATGCAGCAAGTCACTCCTTCATCGACTTCACGTGCTAGCGTTTAGTTCTCAGTCTTGGTCCGACCATCGGCGTCGCGCGGTATTAAGTAATTCGACAAGTTTAGGCGCTCCGATCTCCCATCCGAACCCCAAGACACCGTGACTTCCTGAGGTCGCCTTGTTCACTGGGCGGAGGAAGTTCGCAACTGACCTCCGACCAAAAGTGTCGCAACCAACAAACCCACCCATTGCGATGCGAAAATTGCCTATCTCCCTCCAAGACCAGTGGCGTGATCCGAAGGTGTTGCGCCACGTCAGTCCATCTGAGCCGAGAATTAACTTCATCGGGTCAATCAATTGCCAACTGAAGTAGAGCAGCACGAGGCCCCCTGAATATCGAAAAGCGACAGACCCATCTGGGCGGGAAAGACTTAAGTACAGGATGGCAGCCGATGCTATGACGCCAATGCTCGATACGCGCCGTGAGGCGCGCACCACAATCGGCGGATCGACTAAGCTCCCCTGCATAACCCCTCGCGCTTGAGCAGGACAATACGACGACACTCAACCGTACCAAGTGCGACAGATAGATGGTGCAGCGTCAACGTCGAGTTAAGTCTGAAAAGGGTCGATTCTGTTGAAAAACTCCGAAATGCAGAACGTGCTGAATTGCGATAACATCGTCATTCGCTT
Source organism: Micropepsaceae bacterium (assembly GCA_036499145.1). GTDB lineage: Bacteria > Pseudomonadota > Alphaproteobacteria > Micropepsales > Micropepsaceae > CAIYRG01. Next base: position 1,746 of record DASYEG010000021.1, read on the forward strand.
AAAGCCGCTACGCATCTCTATCTGGAGCACTCTGGGCGGCTCTAGCTGGTCATAAGACGGCCCCCCGCATTCAATTTTGAATATCGCCAACCTAGCTTCTGGCCCGAAACAAATTTGGCCATTTCTTCATGACCGCGTCCTTCAATTCGGGGCTCGCTTCGGCGACGCGCGGGAATTCATCTTTCCATCCCCAGGGCCGGCAGGCATCGATCACCGCGCGATTGCTCTGATAGGGGGGGCCGCGCAAAATCGGGTCCAGAGGCGTGCTCCACAATTTGTGGATCAGCTCGATGTCCTCGGCCGGATCGCAGCGCGTCGACATCGCCCAGATGACATCGTGGATGTTGGAGGGGTCGATATCCTCATCGACCACGACCACCCAGCGCCCGGCATAGACCCCCGACCGGCAATTGGCCGCGAGCTGGCCTGCCTGTTTGGCGTGGCCGGCATACATCTGCTTGATGGAGACGACATTGAACAGCCGGCCCGCGCCGGCTTCGTGATTCCACACGCCCTGCACGCCGGGAAGCCCGGCCTTCTCGATCTCGTCCCAGATCATGGCGGCCTTGACCACGGCGCGCGCCACCGTGAAATTCGAAGGCGGCCGCGACGGGATGGCGAGCGTCAGAATCGGATCGTCGCGATGATAGACGCGACGGATCTTGACGATGGGCTGCTCGCTCGCCTCGCTTGCGTAATAGCCCATGAACTCGCCGAACGGACCTTCCATTTTCAGGCGGTCGCCATACATCTCGCCTTCGAGCACGATTTCCGCACCCGCCGGCATGGGCAATTTGTGGAGTTCGCTCAACACGACATCGACCGCGCGCCCGCGCTGGCCGCCCGCATAATCGAACTCCGACACGCCGAGAGGAAGTTCCGCATTGCTGCAAAGGAAGAGAATGGGATCCTGACCGCAGGAGATCAGCACCGGGCACGGCTTGCCGCGCGCGAAATATTTCTCGCGGATCAGACGCCCGTGTTTTCCGGGCGATATCCATATGCCAACCTCGTCCTTCGCGTGCGCGACGATGCGATAGGTTCCGACATTGACCCAATCGCTGTCCGGATCGCGCATCACGACCAGATCTTCAGTGCCGATATAGCGTCCGCCATCGTGCTCATGGACGAAGGGGATGGGGAATTTGAAGATGTCCACCTCGCCGTCGCGCTGCACATTCTCCATGACGGGGCCGGTGGGAAGGATGCGCGGCGGGATCAGCTCAGGGCCCTTGCCGAGCTGAGCCTTGTAGCTCTTCACGATGTCGATTTTCTTCTCCGGGCTCGGCAGGCCGAACAGATGCGCGAGCCGGCGAAAGGAATTCGCCGCCCCCGAAAGAATGCGGAAGCCTTCCGGGAAACCTTTGATTTTGTCGAACAGCAGCGCCGGCTCCTCGCCGGGAAAGCGCATGGTCAGGGTTTCGGCGAGCGCGCTGATTTCCAAATGCGGGTCGGCGCCTTCGATGCGCTGAACCTCGCGCATGGCTTCGAAATCGCGCAGGAGATCGCGCAGATCTTCGTGCGCGACGCGGTGCTGGGACCGGCTCGCGATTGCCTCTGTACCTGAATCGGCCATGAACCCTCGTCTTCCCGCAGGCCAAAGCCCCGATTTGCTTGGCCTTATATTTCACTTGGGGGGCGCGCGAAAGCATGGGCCCGCATTTCAGCCAGGCGAAGGCGAGACTTCAGGATTTCATGAAAAACTAGGCGGCGCCGTCCGCTTGCGAAAGCGCCAATTCCACGGCCGCCAGCAGCACATGCGGCAAATAGGGTTTGGCCACCAAAGGACGGTGCTGGTGCGCGGGCGGAAGCTTGTGTGCCGTGTGACCGGTGAGGAAGATCAGTTTTGTCTTGCGCGTCGCCAGCTCATTGGCGACGCCGAACACGTCCGAGCGCCCAAGATTGACGTCGAGGAGGGCGATGTCGGGATCCTGGCCCGCCAGGATCGCCATGGCGGAGGCCGTCGAATTGGCCGGTCCCAGCACCCGATAGCCTGCGTCTTCCAGCAGGGCCTGCAAATCCATTGCAATCAACGCCTCGTCCTCGACAACGAGCACGCTTGCACGTGGAGATTGCGTCATTGGGCCAATCCTTGTTTCGGCTACGCCATAGCTAGAGCGTTGGAGAGCGGGAAGCCCATCATCACTTTGAGCCCGCCCGGTTCATAAATCAATTCCACATCGCCGTTCAGTTCATGCGTCAGTTCCAGACGGATCAGCCGGCTGCCAAAACCGCTGCGCGCCGGTGGGGAGCACGGCGGCCCACCATGCTCCTGCCATTGCAGGGCGATTTTGCCATCGTCCGCGAAACTCCAGCGCATCGTCACGGTGCCCTCGCGATTGGACAGCGCGCCGTGTTTTATCGCGTTGGTTGCGAGTTCGTGAAACACGATGCCCAGCGCAAGCGCCGTTTTCGGATCGAACGCGACCGAAGGACCATCGAGCACAACCCTGTTCTTGTCCTCCAGCACATAGGGTTCCAGGCTGTCGCGTGCGACCTCGCATAGCTGCACGGTTGCCCATTGCTCGCGCGACAGAAGACTGTGCGTGCGTCCGAGCGCATCGATGCGGCGGACGAATTTTTCCGTGAAATCCTGGGGCGCGGGATTGCTGGCGAGCGTCTGGCGCGCCATGGCGTTGACCACCGTCAGCATGTTCTTGACGCGGTGATTCAGCTCTTCGATCAGGGTGCGCTGATGGGCCTCGGCCTTCGCCATCGCCTCCTGATGTTCCTGGCTGCGGCGAAGCGCCTGCTCGGCGGTGAGCTTTTCGGCGCGCACACGGAAATTCTCTTCCTGAAGCCGGTGGCGCAGTTCCGCTTCGCGCTGGATTTCGGCCTGCTTGAGATAGAGATCGACGAACACCGCGACTTTGGAGCGCAGGATGAACGGATCGACCGGCTTGAAGACCATGTCCACCGCGCCGGCCGAATAGGCCTGGAGCAGGTGCGAATCGTCACGGAAAAGCGCGGTCAGAAACACGATCGGGATATGGCGTGTGCGCTTTCTTGCCCGCACGAACGAAGCCATTTCATAGCCGTCCATGCCGGGCATGTTCACATCGAGCAGGATGACCGCGTAATCGTCGAAGAGAAGCCGATGCAGCGCCTCCTCCCCCGAATGGGCGACGACCAGATACTGGCCGAGTTCCTCCAGGGTGGTGCGGACCGCCATGGCGGTGCGCTCATCGTCATCGACGATGAGAATCTTCGCCTTGGGCGCATCCTGCGCCTTCGACGATTCGCCGGGCTCGCCTTCAGGCGTCGGTTCGGGCATCGCGTGCGCGGTCAATTCTGGCCTGCCACGGAGCGGAACGTGACGACATTATCGCCCGCCGCTCCCATTGCAGGCGCCGTCTGGCCGGCGCGTTGGAACCACACCCGCAACACCGAGACGAGCTGGTCGATATCCACGGGCTTGGCCACATAATCGGATGCCCCCGCTTCGATGCATTTCTGACGGTCCCCTTTCATCGCCTTGGCAGTCACCGCGATGACCGGCAGCGTTGCGAATTCCGGGATGGTGCGGATTTCCTGCATGGTCTGATAGCCGTCCATGCCGGGCATCATGATATCCACCAGCACCGCATCCGCGTCGGGCACGCGCTGCAGGATTTCGATGCCCGAGCGCCCCGATTCGGCGTAGTGCAATTCGACGCCATGCTCCTCCAGCGCGCTCGTGAGCGAGAAGATGTTGCGGATGTCGTCGTCGATGACGATCACCTTCTTGCCCGCCAGCAGCGGATCGCAGCGGCGGAGCTGTTGCAGGGCGGCCTGGGCATTGAGCGGCAGGTTCTCGAATGGCCGGTGCAGGATGAGCGCGATGTGATCCTGCAATTGTGCCGTGCTCGAGGCGATGCGCACCGGCTCCGAACGGCGCGCGAGCTGGGTGAGATAGGCGCGCTCCTCCTCGTTGGGATCGCGCGGCAGGAACACCACGACCGGTTCGTCAGAAGCCGCGAGGGTCTTAACGAGATCGCCCAGCGAGATCCCGGACGGCGCCGAAAGATCGAGCACGACGCAGTCGAAGCCATTGGCGAGGATCGACTCCTGCGCATCTCCCAAATTGTTG
>DASYEG010000022.1:0-6435 GCA_036499145.1 Micropepsaceae bacterium
TTGCTGGATGAACGCGGCCTATGTGCTGGGCACCCGGATCACGGATTCCTTCTCGCAATATGGCTGGTGCACTTCGATCCGCGGCGCCGAAGGCGGCGGCAAGGTTCAAAATCTGCCGACCCACACCTTTGTCAGTGACGACGGCGACATGGACATGAAATGCCCCACCGAAATCGCGATCACCGACCGGCGGGAATTCGAGCTTTCCCAATGTGGCTTCTTCCCGCTGTCGCACTACAAGAACACCGATTACGCGGTCTTCTTCGGCGCCCAGACCACCCAGAAGCCCAAAAAATACGACCGTCCCAACGCCACCGCCAATGCGGCTATCGCCGCCCGCTTGCCCTATCTTCTGGCGACCTCGCGTTTTGCGCATTTCCTGAAGGTCATGGCGCGCGACAAGATCGGCAGCTTCATGGAGAAAGACGATTGCGCCGCCTGGCTGCAGCGCTGGATCAGCAATTATGTGAATGCCAGCGATACGGCCAGCGCGGAATCCAAAGCCCGCTTTCCGCTCCGCGACGCACGCATCGAGGTGAAGGAAATCCCCGGCAAGCCGGGCTCCTACAACGCCGTCGCCTATTTGCAGCCTTGGCTCCAGATGGAGGAGTTGACGACCTCTCTCCGGCTGGTCGCCAAGATTCCGCAGAAGGCTTAAGGAGCGGATTTGGGAGGAGGCCCCTTGGAGCTTGACGCCAACGTCATGCCGCGTCAGGCCGATTTGGGTCCTCCCCCGGAGGCCGCCGAGAATCGTGAAGACCTGCGTGAACGGCTTATCCGGTATCTGGAAGGCATCGCCGGCGTTCGTGACGGCGATGCCGGTTTGCCTCTCGACCAATTGGCCACGCAGGAGGCACTGGCGGCGTGGTTTGGGCCGTCTTTCACCGAGCTGTACGGAAAACCGGACGCGCTGAGGCAGGCGCTGGACCGCGATGTCGCCGCGATCGATGATTTCATTTCCAACCAGGTCAACGCGATCCTCCATGACGCGAGCTTTCAACGATTGGAGACGGCATGGCGCGGCGTTCAATTCCTCACCGGCATCGCGGCCGAGATCAGCGGCGCGAAGATTCGCGTTCTTCCGGTGAGCTGGAATGAAATTGCGCGCGACCTCGACCGCGCCGGCGATTTCGATCAGAGCCAGATCTTCCAGAAAATCTATTCCAATGAATTCGGCACGCCCGGCGGCGAACCCTTCGGCCTCTTGATCGGCGATTATGCGATCCATCATCAGCGCACGGCCGATCATCCCACCGACGATATCGGTGCGCTCAAATCGCTGGCATCGGTGGCGGCTGCTTCGTTCGCCCCCCTTGTCCTTGGCGTTTCGCCTTCCGTATTCCAGCTCAATAGCTTCAGCCAACTGGGCAGGCCCATCGAGCTTCGAACCATTTTCGCGCAAGGTGAATATCAGCGCTGGAACGCGATGCGTCAGAACGAGGATTTGCGCTTCGCCGGTCTTGTGCTGCCCCGCCTTTTGATGCGCCTGCCCTATGTGGACGATCCGTTGCGCCGCGACGGCTTTCACTTTGCCGAACATACCGATAGCCGCGACGGCAGCGGCTATCTCTGGGGCAATGCGGCCTATGCCTTTGGCGCCACGGTTCTTCGGGCCTTCGGCAATTTCGGCTGGTTCGCGGACATCCGCGGCGCGCCGCGCGACGAGCTGAGAGGCGGCCTGGTCTATGGCAATCCCATCGCGTCTTTTGCGACCGACAGCCCCGGAATCGCGCTGAAGCCTTCTACCGAATGTCTGATCTCGGAGCATCAGGAGCGGGACCTGACGGAACTCGGATTCATTCCGTTGCGCGACATCGCGTTCACGGAATTTTCGGTGTTCAACGAAAGCCCTTCCTTGCACATGCCCGAGCGTTACGACCGTCAGATCACCACCATCAATGCCCGGATTTCCGCGATGCTGCCCTATGTGCTCTGCGTGTCGCGCTTTGCCCATTTCATCAAGATCATGGCGCGCGAACGGATCGGCTCTTTCAGCACGGCGGACGATTGCCAGGCATTTCTCCAGACCTGGTTGGGCCGCTATTGTGAAGGAAGCAGCGATGCCTCGGCCGAAACCCGGGCGCGCTACCCGTTGCGGGAGGGGACCATCCAGGTGAAGAACGTACCCGGCAAACCCGGCACCTATTCGTGTACGGTGCTGCTGCGGCCGCAATATCAGTTCGACGAAGTCTCTGCCGGCTTCAGATTGGTCACGGAATTGTCGCCCGCGAATTGAGGCGGGCCAAGGGGACGGGTGCGATGACGACCAATGCCGTGCAGGATCACCTCAAAGCGGGCGAACTCGACGAAGCCATCGGTTTGATGAATGCGGAAATCCGCGCGAACCCGAAGGACACGAACCGCCGGGCCATGTTGGTGGAGCTGCTGTGCTTTGCGGGGAATCTGGAGCGCGCCGACACCGTCCTGGACGCGATCAGCACCGTCGACCCGGGTGCGGCGGTCGGCGTCGCGATGGTCCGCCAACTCGTCCGCGCCGAGCAGGCCCGGCAGCAATTCTACTCCGAGGGCAGGGTCCCGGAGTTCGTGAAGAAACCGGGCGGCGCCATGGAGCTTGAATTGCGGGCCGCCATTGCGCTGCGCGAAGGCGCATCCGGGGAAGCGGCGTCGCTGTTGGCCGAGGCCGAAGCGATCCGTCCGCGCGCGCCGGGAACCGTGGATGGCGTGGCCTTCGATGATTTCCGCGATCTCGATGATTTGTCCGCGGCGCATTTCGAGGTGCTGACCGCGACCGGAAAATATTATTGGGTACCGGTGGAAAGTATCACCTCGCTCGAATTTCGCCCTCCCGGGCGCCGGCGCGATTTGCTCTGGCGGCGCGCCGCCATGACCGTGACCGAAGGCCCGGACGGAGAGGTCTTCATACCGGCGATCTATCCCTTCCGAGGAGCGGCCGCGACACCGCGGTATCGCCTCGGCTATGCGACCGATTTCCTGGGCGAAGAAACCGGTCCGAAATTCGGAATTGGGCTTCGCACTTTCCTCGTTGGCGACGACAGCCGCACGATCCTGGAATTGGGCAAACTCGAATTCGTGAAACCGGCGGCCTGACTTCGATGACCGCATTGTCCAGACCGCATGATCGCGCAACGTCCCTGGGACAAAAGCCAGGGGCGATGCGATGATCAATCCCGACACGCCGCTCCTGCCGTCGTTGCTCGACCGGCTGATGGACGACCATCCCGAGCGGCAGCAGGATGCGCCCAGAAGCCGGGCGCAAAATCTGGCGGCCCTGCAGGATTCGATCCGGCGCGATCTCGAGGCGCTCCTCAACACCCGGCGGCGCTGTGTTTCTCCGCCTCCTGCGCTGGAGGATCTCGACACATCGCTGATCGAATATGGGGTGCCGGATTTTCTTTCCGTGAACGCCGCCTCGGAAAGGGTGCGGGAAGAATTGCGCGCCGCACTCGAAACCGCCATCCGGCTCTTCGAACCACGGTTTAAGACCTTTTCGGTCAAGCTGGTCGAGGATTCGGATCAGATCGACCGCGCCTTCCGCTTTCGCATCGACGCGCTGATGTACGCCGAGCCGGCGCCCGAACATGTCAGTTTCGATTCGACGTTGAATCCGGGCAATCACAGGTTTTCGGTCGTAGGCCGGCGCAATGGCTGACGATTTGCTGTCCTATTACAATCGCGAATTGGCGTATCTGCGCCGGCTGGGCGCGGAATTCGCCGAGGCGCATCCCAAGATCGCTGGCCGCCTGCGGATTACGGGCGATGCGGTGGAGGATCCGCATATCTCGCGTCTTCTCGAAGGAGTGGCCTTCCTCAACGCCCGCACACGCCGAAAGCTGGATGACGAGTTTCCGGAACTCACTGATGCGCTGTTGGGACAGCTCTTTCCCCATTATCTGCGGCCGATTCCCTCCATGGCCATTGTTCAATTCCGCCCCGCAAGCGATCAGGAGGGCGGCTACCGCATTGCGGCGGGCACGGAAATCGAGACCGAGCCGGTGGGCGGCGAACCCAGCCGCTATCGCACGACCCAGGAACAAACGCTGTGGCCGATTGAAATCGAAACGGCGTCGCTGACAGGCCGTCCGCTTCAGGCACCGAAAAATCCCCATTCCGGGGGGGCCGTTGCGGTTCTGAGATTGTCGCTGCGCTGCATGGCCGATGAGATGACGTTCTCGACCCTGGCGCCGGAATCGCTGCGCGTGTTTCTGCGCGGCACGTCCTCCGAGGTGTTCCAGCTTTACGAACTGATCTTCAATCACACGGTTTCCATCGCGCTCGCGGATTCGACCTCGGACCCCAACCCGATCATTTTGGATGTTGCGTCCCTGCGCCCGGTGGGGTTCGCGCCCGAAGAGGGTATCTTGCCCTACCCGCCGCGCTCCCCGGTCGGCTACCGGCTGCTGACGGAGTTCTTCGCGTTCCCCGAGAAATTTCTGTTTTTCGAAATCGAGAACCTTTCCACCAAGGTGCTCATGGGCGCCGGGCGCAAGCTCGATATATTTCTCTACCTCAACGACACCGCTCAGGAACTGGAGCGCAATCTTTCGGCGGATTCATTCGCGCTTGGCTGCGTGCCCACCGTCAATCTGTTTGCGCAGCGCGCCGAACCTATCCGGCTTGAAGAAACCAATGCCGAATATCACATCGTGCCCGACAGCCGACGCCCCGACGCGCTCGAAATCTATTCGGTGGACGGAGTCATCGCGACGTCGCAGACCGGGGAAGCGACAAAATTCGAGCCCTTTTTTGGTTTGAAGCACGCCGGCGCAACACGGGGACGGACCCGGTTCTGGCATAGCGCACAGCGCCCGGCCGGAGGCCGCGATCCCGCTTCGGAAACCTATCTCACTTTGGTGGATTTGGATTCGGATCCTTCGATACCGGCCGAGTGGGTGGCCTCTGTCGAGACGACTTGCTTCAACCGCAATCTGCCCGGCAAGCTGCCTTACGGCGGCGGGCATCCCTACCTCAAGCTCATTCGGGACACACCGGCGGTCGAGAGTTTGCAATGCCTTACCGCCCCGACGCCGACATTGCGTCTGCCAAGCCGGAACGAGGGCGCCTGGCGGCTCGTGTCGCATCTGACGCTCAACCACCTCTCGCTGGCCGACAGCGAACACGGCGCCGAGGCTTTGCGCGAAATGCTGCGTTTGTATGATTTCCGCGATACGCCGGAAACCCGCTTGCTGATCGACAGCCTCCTCAGCGTGCGCGCCGTGAGGGGCGTAGCGCGGCCGCCGGATGCCGCCATGGGCGCGCTCTGCCGCGGTTTGGAGGTCACAATCGAATTCGATGACAGACGCCAATCGGGCGCGGGCATCTTTCTGCTCGCCGCCATATTGGAACGTTTCATCGCCCACTACGCATCCATCAACGCGTATACGCGGTTGACCGCGACGCTCAAAGGACGCCCAGGAGTCTATCGAAAATGGCCGGCGCGCGCAGGCGACCAGCAGCTTCTTTGATCGAGCGCCTGCGGTCGTCGCCGCAGGCGTTTGCTTTTCTGCAGGCTGTTCGCATTGTCGAACGCATGGCCGCAATCCGGTCGCGCGAGGACCGCTCCGCTGCGCCTGCGCGGATCGGGCTCGATCACGATCCGCGCCAGGAGAGCCTGTTTCTCCGCAGCGCGGTGGAGCGGACATTTCCGGCAACGGAAGTCGTCGCCCTCGAAGGCGAGGACACGCGTCCCGAACTCAGCGTCACGCTGATGGGCCTCAACGGAGCGAGTGGGGTCCTGCCCGAATTCTATTCCCAATTCATCATGGCGGAGCTGCGGCACAAGAACACCGCTCTGCGGGACTTTCTCGATATTTTCAATCATCGCGCGCTCTCGCTGTTTGCGCGCGCGATGGAGAAATATCGCTTGCCGCTGGCATTCGAGCGGGCCGGCTACGAAAATCAGGACGGCATCACACGCGCTCTTTTTGCGCTGGTTGGAATGGCGGCCCCATCCCTTCGCCATCGTCAATCCGTGGCCGATTCGACGTTGCTTTTCTATGCCGGGCACTTATCGCGTTCGCGACCGACCGCTCTCGGCCTAAGCCAGATTCTCGGCGATTATTTCGAGCAGCCGGTTACGGTCGCCCAATTCCAGGGCCGCTGGGTCGAACTGCCGCAGAGCGAGCAAACCGTCCTCGGCGGACGCACAAATCCCGGCCGCTATGCGCAACTCGGGATCAACGCGGTTGCAGGCATCAGAGTCTGGGATGTGCAAGGTGCCTTTCGGGTACGGCTCGGACCGCTCGACTATCGCGAATTTTCGGCCTTCATGCCGCCAGGTGCGCGAATGGCGGAGCTTGCCGCGTTGGTGCGCACCTATGCCGGGCCGGCGTTGAGCTTCGATGTCCAACTGATCTTGAAGGCGGATGAAATCCCGCTGTTGCAATTGTCGCGAGACGAGGAAAGCGGCCCGCGTTTGGGTTGGAACAGTTGGCTGCCAACCGAACGCCGCAAAGC
>DASYEG010000023.1:0-14345 GCA_036499145.1 Micropepsaceae bacterium
CCCATCACTTCGCGATTCTTGAGGACCGCGCCCTCGCCTTCCAGCACCTGAACGACCACCGGACCCGAGGTCATGAACGCGACCAGGCCGTTGAAGAACGGACGCGCGCTGTGGACCGCATAGAACGCCTCGGCCTGCGCCTTGCCCAGCCGCATCCGCTTCTGGGCCACCACCCGCAAGCCCGCTTTCTCGAACCGAGCGACGATCTCGCCTGTCAAGTTACGCCGGGTTGCATCCGGCTTGATGATGGAAAGCGTGCGCTCGACGGCCATGACCCACTCCTGATGAAAGCGCGCGCCTTATAGCGGCGGGTTCGCAAGGACCGCAAGCTTTGCGTCGCGGGAGGCTTTTGCTTATGACCGGCGGACGAAAGCATCCGGGGCCCGCCATGCCGCAGCTCAATCTTTCCGTCGCCATCGGCGATTACGATCGCAATCGCCCCCTGATCGACGGCTCGGTCCGGATCGATGGCGTCGATCCCGTATTCATGAAGCTGGTGCCGGAGGAGATTTTCTTCCGTGCCTTCCGCAGCCAGGATTTCGACATTTGCGAGCTGTCGCTGTCCAGCTTCACGCTGAAAACCGCGCTCGGCCAATGCCCCTATGTCGGAATCCCTGCCTTTGTCTCGCGCTGTTTCCGCCACACCTCCATCTTCGTGCGCACCGACCGGATCAAGAAGCCAGAAGATTTGAGGGGCAAACGCGTCGGCGTGCCGGAATGGCAGCTCACCGCCAATGTCTGGGCGCGCGCGATCCTGGAAGACGATTTCGGGGTGAAGCCTTCGGATATGCAATGGGTGCGCGGGGGAATCTCCGATGCGGCGCGGCCCGAGAAGGTCGCGGTCAATCTGCCGCCGGGCGTGCAACTCGAAGACGCGCCCGAGGGCACGACCATTTCCGAACTTCTGCTGAAAGGCGAGATCGATGGCTTTATTGCGCCGCGCGCCCCTGCGGTGACTTCGCCCAATATCGGCTGGCTGTTTCCCGATCCGATGGCGGCGGGCAAGGATTATTTCCAGCACACCGGGATTTTCCCGATCATGCACCTCATCGGCGTACGGCGAACGCTGGCCGAGAAACATCCCTGGCTGCCGTTTGCAGTGTTTAAAGCCTTCAACCAATCGAAGAATATCGCGCTGGAGGCGCTCACCGACGTCGCCGCGACTAAAGTGACGCTGCCCTTCGTCGAGGAACAATTGACGGCCGCCCGTGCTTTGATGGGCGAGGATTTCTGGCCCTACGGCGTCGAACACAATCGCAAGGCCCTGGAAGCCTTTCTCAGGCATCATCACAGCCAGGGCATTTCTCCGCGCGTGCTGAAGGTGGAAGAATTGTTCCATCCGGCCACGCTCGAGAGCTTCAAGATCTAACGCCCCGCTAGCTCCCGCGCGCGCCCATGCTGATCATCGACAATGTCACGGTACGCATCGCCGGGCGCATCATCCTGGACGGCGCGAGCGCTGCGATTTCCGACGGACGCAAAGTCGGGCTGATCGGCCGCAACGGCGCCGGAAAAACGACGCTGCTGAAACTGATCCTGGGCCTGCATGAAAGCGAAACGGGTAAAATCGAGCTGAGCAGAAGCTGGCGCGTCGGCGCGGTGGCGCAGGAAGCTCCCGCCGGCCCGCTCAGTCTGATCGAAACGGTGCTGGCAGCCGATACCGAACGCACCCGGTTGCTCGCCGCGGTGGACGATCTGGACGACCCGCTAAAGCAGGGTGAAATCCACGCCCGGCTGGATGAGATCGGCGCCTATGCGGCGCCGGCGCGTGCCGCGCGGATTCTTGCCGGCCTCGGATTTCCCGAAAGCCAACAGCGCCGGCCCTGTTCGGAATTCTCCGGCGGCTGGCGCATGCGCGTGGCGCTGGGCGCGATCCTGTTTGCGGCTCCCGATCTGCTGCTGCTGGACGAGCCGACCAATTATCTCGACCTCGAAGGCGCGCTCTGGCTGGAGGATTACCTAAAGCGCTATCGCGGCACAATTGTGCTCGTCAGCCATGATCGCGATCTTCTCAATCGCGCGGTGGATTCCATTCTCCATCTCGAATACGGCAGGCTGACGCTTTACAGCGGCGGTTACGACCGCTTCGTCGAGGCGCGCGAACAAAAACGTGCTCTCGATGCCGCGGCGCGCGCCCATCAGGAGGCCGAACGCAAACGCATCCAGGCTTTCATCGATCGTTTCCGCGCCAAGGCCTCCAAAGCAAGCCAGGCCCAGAGCCGTATGAAATGGCTGGAAAAGATGAAGCCGGTGACGCTGGTTGTGGCCGACCGTCTCGCAGCCATCACGCTTCCCCAGCCCGAAGCCGTGGCGCCGCCCCTGATTGCGCTGGATCGGGTGTCGGTGGGTTATGCGCCCGGCAAGCCGGTGCTGTCCCATCTTTCGCTCCGCGTCGATTCCGATGACCGCATCGCGCTCCTCGGGCAGAACGGCAACGGCAAATCGACGCTCGCCAAGCTGATGGCAGGCCGGCTGAAGCCGTTTGCGGGGGAGTTCACGCGCGCGCGCAAATTGATCACCGGCTATTTCGCGCAGCATCAGCTCGATGAACTGGATGCGGAGAAGACCGCGCTTGCAACACTCTGGGCGCATCGGCCGCTGTTCGACGAGACCCAGGCCCGCACGCGGCTCGGCGGCTTCGGCTTTTCCGGAGACAAGGCGGACACCCCGATTGCCTCGCTGTCGGGCGGCGAACGCGCGCGGCTCCTGTTGGCGATTGCGACGCTGGAAAAGCCCAACCTCTTGATCCTGGATGAGCCCACCAACCATCTCGACATCGATGCGCGCGAGGAATTGCTGACGGCACTCAACGAATATGAAGGCGCGGTCGTGCTGATCAGTCATGACCGCCGGCTGATCGAGGCCTGCGCGGATCGCCTTCTGCTCGTGGCCGATGGCCGCGTAACGCCTTATGACGGCGATCTCGAGGATTACAAACGCCTGGTCCTGTCGGCCCGGGGCGGTACAAACGACGCGGTGGCACGCGATGCCAAATCGCAATCCAAGGCCGAGCAGCGCCGCGAAGCCGCCGGCAGACGCCTCACGCTGAAGCCGCTCAAAGACGCCATGGACAAATGGGAGCGCGAAGTCGCGCGGCTGCATGGCGAGATCGAGAAATGCGACGCTGGGCTCGCTGCGCCCGGACTGTTCGCAACCGATCCCGCCAAGGGTGAGAAATTGTCGAAGGCCCGCGCCGAAGCCGCGCGAAAATTGGAGGCCGCCGAGACCCATTGGATCGAAGCCGCCGAGGCCTACGAAGCGGCGGATGTTTAGATTAGCTGCAGACGCCCTGATCTTTGAGCAGCTTGCGCAGTTTGACATACTCCATTGGGATGGCGCCCTCACAGACAGGGGCTGCGATCTCCTTGGCTTCCGCTTTTCGCCGCTCGATGACGAGAACCACCGCGAGCGCGAGTTGCAGCGATTTCTCGACCTGCGCGGGAAGATCGGTCATGAGCACTTCGTGCTCGGCAAGCCCGAGGCGAAGTTGACGCTCAGCGTCGGAGGCGTTGCGTCGATCCAGAAAATACAGCGCGCGGAAAAGATGCCCGCGCGGATCGCGCGGATAGCGGTCCACAAGGTCCAGCGAGCGCGCCACGCCGTCATGCTCGTTTCGGGGAAGCTCGCTTTGGGGAATAAGAACGGAGCCATGCGTTGTGTAATAGGACCGATATTCGGAATAATGCACGCTGATCAGCGCGAAGGCCGCGGCGGCCGCCAACGCACCGGCCATCGCGATGCCTGATCCAAGCCGCTCAAGGGCCGGGCGCGGCGATGCTTCCGGCCAGATTTCGCTTAAGGCAAAGCCCATGAGAGCGCCCGCGACCGCGCCCCCGATATGGGCGCCGTAATCGACTGGCGCGCCGGAGGATGCCGTACTCAGCGGAAGCAACGCGGGCAAAAGCGAGGGGACACGAAAGCGAAGCGAGACCTTGCGCATCCGCCGGCGCAATTGCACCGATTCGAATGTGAAGCTGCAGACGAACGCTGCGGCCAAGAGGCCCACGATGGCCCCGGACGCGCCCACCGATATGACCTTGCCCGGATTGAGTGCGAGCGATCCGGCCGCGCCGCCAAGTCCTGAGACCACAAACAAAGCGGCGAACCAGGGCGCACCGATCAATCGCTCCAAGATCATGCCTGCGAACAGCAGCGCGATGGCGTTGCCCACATAATGGGAAACGCTGCCGTGCAGGAGCGGTGCTGTGAACACGCGCCACCATTCGCCGGATTGGAAGACCAGCATGCCATCCAGCCCGCCGAGTGCGGTGAGCGTTCCGATGCCTGGCGCCGGGCCTTTTCCGCGGTCGAATCCGAGGCGCAATTCCGCCCAATAGACAAGACCGAGAACCCCGATGAGTCCCAACGTCAGGAAGGGCCAGTCCATCTTGCGTGCGGCGACAGCCGGAACGGCGGGACCCTTGACGTCCGTCGCGGGAGAAACCACCGGCTTCGGCGCCAATGGAGGCGCGACCGCTACCGGTTTACGTTTTCCAAATGCGGTCGCCGCCTGCATGCGTGCGCTCCCAACGCCGCAAGGGGTTTAGCGCAAAGGCGACTTCCCAAGCATGAACGTCCGCACCGAATTATTCGCGTGGTAAACGAAGAACTAAGACGAATGTGGGACGGGCCGCGCCTCAGCCTTGTTTCTCCCATTTTCCGGACGGGCTTTCCTTCCAATATGTGACCGCGTGACCGGCATCCTTCGCACCACGCCAGGCGGCGCGCGCGGCAGTCAGAGCCTCGGGATCTCGACCGTCGAACATGAGCACAATGCGAACGAACTGAGCGAGCGACGGCGCGCCCCAATCGGGAGGCATCGCGCCTCCGACCAGGAAAAGCACCTGCGCAAGGTTGGGATTTTCCTCCTCGGTCGTCAGGTAGATCGGCTGGCGCGATTTGTGTCCTTCGGCCGCCGTACCATGGGCGAGGAACGTCTGTTCCGAATAGGTCCAGAGATGGGCGTCGAGCGCTTCCATGCGTTCGGCCGATCCCACCCGCACGAGCGCGCGCCAATCACGTTCGCGCGTACGCTCCAGGAGGCCGGGGAGCACATCCTCCAGCGTACGGCGTTCGAGATGATAGAACAGGGTCTCGGACATTCACGAAATCGCCATGCCTCACGTCTCGTAATTGTCCGCCACCAGCCGGTTCAGCACGCGGACGCCCCAGCCCGTTCCCCAGGAGGGTGCGAGAGGCTTTTGCTCTCCGTCCTGCCAAGCGACGCCGGCGATATCGAGATGCGCCCACGGAACCTTGTTGACGAAGCGTTGCAGAATCTGCGCCGCCGTAATCGAGCCCGCATGCGGCCCGCCGATATTCTTCATGTCCGCGATCTTCGACTTCACCAGACGGTCATAGCCATCGCCGAGCGGCAGCCGCCACACCGGCTCGCCTTCCGCGGCCCCCGCTTTGCTGAGGCGCTCCGAAAGCTCGTCATTGTTGCTGAAGAGCCCGGCATGTTCGGAACCGAGTGCCACCAGGATAGCGCCCGTCAGCGTGGCGAGATTGACCATGAAACGCGGCTTAAAGCGTGATTGCGCGTACCATAGCACATCGGCGAGGACGAGCCGGCCTTCGGCATCGGTATTCAGGATTTCGATCGTCTGGCCCGACATCGTCTTGACGATATCGTTGGGCCGTTGCGCCTTGCCGTCGGGCATGTTCTCCACGAGACCGATGAGTCCCACCGCATTCACGTGCGCTTTGCGCTTGGCGAGCGCATGCATGAGGCCGACGACAGCCGCCGCACCGCCCATGTCGCCTTTCATGCCCATCATCCCGCCGGCCGTCTTGAGCGACAGTCCGCCGGAATCGAAGCACACGCCCTTGCCGATGAAGGCGAGAGGCGCCTTGTCTTTGCCGGCACCTGATTTGTGCGCACCGTTCCATTGCATCACCACCATGCGGGAATCATGGGCGCTGCCCTGGCCGACGCCGAGCAGCGCGTTCATGCCGAGCTTCTTCATGGCCGCAACGTCAAGCACCTCGACCTTCACGCCGAGCTTCTTCAGCGCCATGGTCCGCGCCGCAAATTCATCCGGGTAAAGAATGTTGGCCGGCTCGTTCACGAGATCCCTGGCGAGGAAAACACCCTCCCCCACGGCGGCGAGATTGTTCCACGCCTTTCGCGAAGCTCCCGGCTCGGGCGTCAGCACAACCACCTTCTTGAGGGTCGGCTTCTCGTCGTCGCTTACCTTGCGGTAGTGATCGAAGCGATAGCTGCGCAGATGCGCGCCGAACGCTAGATGCGCCGCCAGATCGGCCTCTGCGATTTTGGCATTCTTGGGACGGTCGATGGCGAAAGTAAGTCTCTCTTCGCCGCTGGTCAGAAGCCGCGCCAGGATTGCCGCGGCCAGACGTTCGACGACAGCTTCGTTGAAGCCATCCGCTTTGCCGAGCCCGGCAAGCACGATGCGCGAGGACTTCACGCCGGCAGGCGCCAGCAATTCGAGACTATGCCCTGCCTGACCCTTGAAACGGCTGACTTGAAGCGCGCGCTTGACGGCACCCCCGGTTGCCCGATCGGCGCGCATCGCCGCATCGCTCAACACCCCACCTTCAAGAACGCCTACGACGAGGGCGCCCGGACTCACGGCATCGGGCGCGGCGAAAGAAATCTCCATGAACGGCAATGCTCCAAATCAGATTCCCGGTATCGGGAGATCAGATATCAGATACCACAGGCGGGCGCGTAATTTTTACGATACCTGGTCCCGGTTTTCTGATACCTGAATCGTATGCGAAAGCTCTTTTTCTATATCCTGCGCCAGATCGTCGGGCCTTTCCTGCTGTTCGCACTGATCCTGACGCTGGTCGTGTGGATGACCCAATCGCTCCGCCTCCTCGACCTGGTCATCAATCGCGGCCAATCGGCGGCCATCTTTGCCTATCTCACCATGCTGATGCTGCCCAGCCTGCTGGTGGTCATCGCTCCCATCGCTTTCTTCGGGGCTGCGCTCTACGCCCTCAACAGACTGAACAACGACAGCGAACTGGTGGTGATGTGGTCGTCCGGTGTCAGCCGGCTCCAGCTTGCGCTGCCGGTGCTCGCCGCAGCCATGCTCGTAATGACGGTCTGCTATGCCTGCAGCCTCTATCTGATGCCGCTCGGCCAGCGCACCATGAAGGACAAGGTGTTCGATATCCGCGCCGATATCGGGGCGGCCATCTTACGCGAAGGCGCGTTCACGACGCCCAGCGATGGGTTGACGGTTTTCATCCGCGAACTCGCGCCGGACGGTGAAATCCGCGGCATCCTCGTGCACGACAATCGCGAACCCAAGCGCCCCATCACCTATCTCGCCGAATCGGGCGTGCTGGCCCAAACCCAGGAAGGCGCGCGCCTGATCATGGAGAACGGAAATATCGAGCAGGGCGAGGGAGGAGGAGCCCGGCTCTCGGTCCTGAAGTTCGACCGCTACGTGTTCGATCTCGATCAATATGCCGGCCCGCAGCGTGCCTCGGACCGCGACACCAGCGAGCGCTACCTTTCCGAGTTGCTCGATCCACCTTTCCCGGCCAGTCAGACGGTTCGGCGCGGGGTTTATATCGCCGAAGCGCACAATCGGCTTTCAGGACCGCTTTATTGCATCGCCTTCGCGTTGATCGCACTCGCGGCGACCGCGAAAGGACGCATGGGACGAACGAGCTACGCGCTTCGGCTCGCAGGCGCAGCGCTCATAGGCGCGGCGCTGAGACTGATCGGCTATGGGGCTCAGGGTATCGCGGCGAGCAATCCGCAATTCACGTTGATCCTCTATCTGCTGCCGCTTGCCGCAAGCGTGGCTGCCGCCGGCGTCCTCACGGACATACCGCTGATACCCGAAAGCATCCGCCGTCTCATCCGCGCACCCGTGGAGGAGCCCGCATGACCTGGTCGGTCACGCTGATGGTCTACTTGGCCAAACGGTTTCTCGTCGCGGTGCTGATCGTGTTCGCGGCATTCTCGGCACTGGCGCTGTCGATCGATCTGGCCGATCTTTTCAGCCGCACCACCGAGCGTGGCATTCCGCCCGAGATGGTGATCAGTATGAGCCTGCTCAAGCTTCCCGACATCGCCCAGAAGCTGTTGCCGTTCGCGGTGTTGCTCGGCGCGGTGTTCGTCTTCTCGCGGATGTCACGCAGTCACGAACTGGTCGCCACGCGCGCGGCGGGCATATCCGCCTGGCAATTCCTGACGCCGCCCTTGCTGGTGGCGGTGGCGCTCGGCGTGGTGACGATGACGGCGTTCAATCCGATGGCATCGGCATTCCTTGCGCAATATACGCGGCTTGAGGCCCGCTACATCCACGGTCAGGCCTCGCAGCTTGCGGTGTCCTCGACAGGCCTGTGGCTGCGCCAGGGCGACGCCGCGCACCAATCGGTGGTTCATGCGCTGCGGGTCGCCGATCAGGGAGTGCATCTGGAAGAGGTCATCGTATTCCTCTATCAGGGGCTCGATCATTATGCCGGTCGCATCGATGCCGCATCCGCCGAGCTTCGCAATGGGGATTGGCATTTGACCAATGCTTGGGTCAGCGGCGCCGATGGGGTACCTCAACACCACGATGTCTACGATCTTCCCACCGAGTTGACGCCGTCTCAAATTCAGGAAAGCTTTGCGTCGCCCGACACGATTTCGTTCTGGGAACTGCCGCGATTCATCGCCAATGCCGAAGGCGCGGGATTTTCCGCGCTACGCCACCGGCTTTATTGGTACTCGTTGCTGGCGCTGCCGCTCCTCTTCAGCGCTATGGTTTTCATGGCGGCGAGCTTTTCGCTTCGCCTTGCACGACTCGGCGGAACCACACAGCTCGTGCTCGCTGCCGTGCTCTCGGGCTTCGGTGTCTATTTCCTCGGGGACGTGACCGGGGCCCTCGGACAATCGGGCATTCTGCCCACGCCGCTTGCGGCGCTGGCCCCTGCAGCCGCCGCGAGCCTTCTCGGCATGACATTGCTTTTTCACGAGGAAGACGGGTGAAACGAAAAGGGGGGAAGAAACCGGGGATTTTCCGCAAGGCCCGTAGCGTGGTGACGCTTGCCGTCGCCGGAGCGCTGGGTTCTGCCATGGGACCGAGTGCGGCAGAGGCGCAGACTAGCGAATCGAGCCGCGTTCTGCTGCAGGGCGACACCGTCATCTACGATTCCAACACCGGAATCGTGACGGCGGAAGGTCACGTCGAGATCTCCGACGACGAGCGCACGCTCCTCGCGGACAAAGTCACCTATGACGAAAATAGCAACAAGGTCACCGCCAGCGGCAATGTCAGCCTGCAGGATTCGACCGGCAATGTCGCCTATGCGGATTCCGTCGAGTTGACGCAGGATCTGCGCGAGGGTGCGCTGCAGGGCTTCGCCGCGCTGATCGGGAAAACCGGACGCCTCGCCGCATCCTCCGGCGAACGGCGCGAGGGACGCTTCACCATCGCCCATGGCGCCGTGTTCACCCCCTGCTCCATCTGCCGTGAAGACGGCGAGCGCATGCCGCTATGGGAAATTCGGGCCGCGCGGATCGTCCACGACCAGTTGCAGAAGGAAATCTATTTCGAGGATGCAACCTTCGAATTTCTCGGCCTGCCAGTCCTGTACATGCCATTTTTCTCCGAGCCCGATCCGACGATCAAATACAAAAGCGGATTTCTGCTTCCCGATATCGGCAGCATCGGCGCCATCGGAAGCTTCATCAAGATTCCATATTACGTCTCGTTGTCGCCGTCCCGCGATCTGACAATCGATCCTTTCATCACCACCCAGGGCGGAACGGTGTTGCAGACCGAATATCGCGAACGCTGGGGCGCCGGCGGCCTCTGGCTTCAGGGAACGCTGGGGTATGATTCGGAAGCGGACGGCAAACCTGGCGAGAGCATCTGGATGGGCAGCCTGTTCGGTTCGGGCCGCGTGCCGCTCAACGACGATGGCTGGCGCGCCGGATTCGATGTTCAGCTCGCTTCCAACAAGACCTATCTGAAGCGTTACGAGCTCTCCAATCTCGATCGTCTCACCAGCGATCTCTTTACCGACGATGTCGAGGGACGCAGCCGTGCGGCGATCACCGGTTATTTCTTCCAGAGCATGCGAGCCACCGACGTCACCGCACAAATGCCGTTGGCACTGCCGCTGCTCGAATACACCTACATCCCCGAATACAAGGTCTGGGGCGGACGGCTTCAGGCCGACAGCAGCGCACTCTATCTCGACCGGAACCAGGGTACCGACATGCTGCGGGGCTCGGCCGATGTGGATTGGCGGCGTCCCTTCACCACCAATGACGGGGAACTGATCACTTTCGAAACATTCCTGCGCGGCGATCTTTATTACATCAACGACGCGACCTTCGATGTCCCGGGGGCGCCGAGGAACAGCGAAACGATCGGCCGCGCGCTTGGCTATGGCATGATCGAATGGCGTTGGCCTTTCGTCGCCGATACCAACATTCCCAACACCACGCTGGTCGTGGAGCCTATCGCTCAGGTGATCGCCGCATCGGGCGGCGGAAATCCCCCGGGGCTGCCCAATGAGGACAGCACCGCTTTCGAATTCGACAGCAGCAATCTCTTCAGCGCGAATCCGGCGCCAGGGCTCGATCTCTGGACCGGGGGGCCGCGTTCCAATGTGGGGTTTCGCGCCAGCGCGATCCTGCCGAATGGCTCCGTTGAAGCCATGCTGGGCCAGCAGTTTCGTTTCTCGACTGATTCATCGCTGCCGGTGGGCTTGCGCCTGAACGATGACAAATCGGACATTGTCGGCCAATTCAAGATTCAGTTTCCGAACATATCGCTGACCCATCAATTCAATATCGATCCCGACGACGGCACGGTACGGCGCAATGAAGTCTATCTGCTGGCGCATTTCGGCCGTTCGATGATCAATCTGAGCTATCTGAAGCTGCCCCAGAGTGCCGCCGATCCCTCTCTGGGCGAGCAGGAGCAGATCAACCTCACAACGACGGTCCAGGTTTACGGGAATTGGGGCATTTTCGGCGAAGCGCGCCGCGACCTCGCCAAGAACCAGGAGCTTGAGAGCAGCATCGGGATTACCTACGACGATGATTGCTTTGTGGCGTCATTGGGGTTCCATCGGCGCGACACCGCGACGTTGAACTTGAAGCCCTCCTCCGCGGTGATTTTTCGCCTTGGCCTGAAAACAGGCTATACGAACAGGGCGCCGTGAGGCGACGGCTTGCTCAATCGCTTGAACCGCAGGGCGAAATGGGTAGATTTCCATTTCGGGAGGCTGGGCGTGGGGTGCGCGAGCGTCGAAGCGAGAGCGGGCGCTGTTAAACACAGAGTTGGAGAGGATGCCGTGCCGTATCGCCTAGATGTGTTTCTGCGAACTCTGTGTTTGGCTGGGGCAGCATTCGCCCCCATGGCTGCGGCCGCGCAGGATGCCGCGATTCCGCTGCAGCCTGGGTTCCTGTCGCAGGTTCCGGGCGCTCCGGTGAATCCCACCGGACCTGAAGCCGAAGCGCCCGTGATTGAAGTGCCGAGTGCCGAACCCGCCCCGGCCACACAACCTCCCGCCGCGACCACGCCGCCCAGCGATGCTGCGACGCCGCCGGCCGAAGCGATGCCGGCGATTGCCTCACCGCCGGCCACCGCATCCGCTGTGCCCGCCAACGGTGTCGAGCCCAATGCAGGCAAGCCCGGAGAACGGGTGAACATCATCGGCCCGGCGAATTCCACCGGGGTCGCGGCCATCGTGAACGATTTCGTGATTTCGAATTACGATCTGGATCAGCGCGTCGCGCTCTTCGTCACCACCTCGGGCGTGCGGCCGACCAGAGACAATCTCCCGCAAATCCGCGCCCAGGTCCTGCGCTCGCTGGAAGACGAAGTGCTGGAGCTTCAGGAGGCCAAGAAGCATAAGCTTACCATTGCCAAGACCGAGGTCGACAAGGCGCTTCAGAATATCGCGGAGGACAACAAGCTCACCGTCGATCAGATCCTGAAAACCATCGGTCAGGCGGGCGTCACCCCTACGACGTTCCGCCAACAGGTGACCGCGCAACTGACGTGGCAGAAGCTTGTGGCCGCCCGTTACGGTGCGGATGTCACCGTCTCGGATTCTCAGGTGGATGAAGCCATGACCCGGCTGAAGCAGGGATCGGACAAGCCTCAGTTCCTGGTCGCTGAAATCTACGTCGCCGTAGACCGGCCGGAAGATGAGCCGGCAGTTCGCGCCAGCGTCGAACAGATCGCACAGCAGATCAAGCAAGGCGCTCCTTTCCAAACGGTCGCGGGTCAATTCAGCCAGTCGCCCTCGGCTGCCGATGGCGGGGATATCGGCTGGGTGGTGGAGGGCCAATTGGCTGAGGAACTCGATCACGCGCTTGCCGAGCTTCAGCCGGGAGAGACGACAGCGCCGATCCGCGCGGAAGGCGGCTATTATGTGTTGCAACTGCGCGACCGGCGCGAGCCGATCGGCACCGTCGTGAAGCCCGCGGCGGCGACGGCTTCCGATCCGGATGCGCCTGTACCGCTGGATCGTCTGCTGATCCCATTGCCGCAAAATCCCGAGCCCCAGCTCAAGGAACGCGCGTTGACCCTGGCGGCCAATGTCAAAGCTCAGGTCCGGAGCTGCGCGGAGCTTCCGAATGTTGCGAATCAGCTCCAGGGCTCGGTTTACACCCGACTCGGCAACATGAACCCAAAGGACCTCGACCCGGCATTGCGCGACGCGGTGGCCAAGACCAGCCCCGGCGAAGGCGTTGCTCCCTTCTTTTCGGCCGCCGGATTGGAACTCATCTTCCGCTGCGACGCCGCACCGCCGAAGCTGGTGGCGTTCGAATTGCCGACCCGCGAACAGCTTCAGCAGCAGCTTTTCGTCCAGCAAATGGGAATCTACGCGAAAAGCTATTTGCGCGACCTAAGGCGGGATGCCGTTGTCGAAACACGATGAAGGAAGCGGCAAGCTTCCCATCGTCATAAGCCAGGGCGAACCGGCAGGCATTGGGCCCGAGATCGCCGTTAAGGCTTGGTTCATGCTTGGGGGGCATGCCGGCGAACACGAATTGCGCCTGATTGGCAGTGCCGATATTCTTTCTAGAGCGGCGGTATCCTGCGGTATCGATCCGCGTCCTCTGGCCCACCACATCATCGATACGGGTCACGGCGTAAATGTCCAATCCGGACGGCCCTCCGCCGGTAACGCGAGGGCGGTCACCGCCGCCATCGAGCGTGGCGTCAACCTATGCCAATCGAACGAGGCGGCAGCACTCGTGACGGCGCCGATCCACAAGGCCGTACTGACCGAAGCCGGATTTGGCTTTCCCGGACACACCGAATTCCTCGCGGCGCTGACAGGCCGCCCTCGGGCGATCATGATGCTGGCATCGTCGGAGACCGATCCGCCGCTTCGCGTCGTGCCCTTCACCATCCATATCCCGCTGAAGGATATCTTCGCCAAGCTCGACACCGATGCCATCGCAATGACGGCCGAGATCGTGATCGACGCGCTGTCAGCCGATTTCGGCTGTCCCAACCCGAGGCTGGCGATTGCCGGTCTGAACCCGCACGCCGGTGAGGACGGTACGATGGGGGCCGAAGACAGCGATATTATTGCGCCAGCGATTTCACGTTTGCGCGCGCGCGGTCATACTGTGCTGGGGCCGCTGCCTGCCGACACCATGTTTCATGAGCAAGCCCGCAGGTCCTATGACGCCGCGCTCTGCATGTACCACGACCAGGCGCTGATCCCAATCAAGACGCTCGCTTTTTGGACAGGGGTCAATGTGACGCTCGGTCTGCCGATCGTGCGCACCTCGCCCGATCACGGCACCGCGCTGGACATCGCCGGGAAGGGAATCGCCAACCCGGCTAGCATGGTCGCCGCCATCCGCATGGCTGCGGACATCGCCGGCCGGCGGGGTCTGTGAACCAGGACCGTATCAGCGAGGACGGCTTGCCGCCCCTGCGCGAGGTGATCGCCGCGCATGGACTGACACCCAAGCGGAGCCTCGGGCAGAATTTCATTCTCGATCTCAATCTCACGCGGCGTATCGCGCGCGAAGCTGAGATCGCGGGCGCCGTTGTTTATGAAATCGGCCCCGGTCCTGGGGGATTGACGCGCGCGCTTCTGGCAGAAGGTGCTGTGCGGGTGATTGCGGTGGAGCGTGACGGGCGGGCTCTGCCGGCGCTGGCGGAAATCGCAGCGGCCAAGCCGGGGCGCCTCGATGTCGTGGAAGCCGACGCAATGGCAATAGACGAACGCATGCTGCTTTCCGGCATTGGCGTGGCTCTGCCGGTGCCGGCCGTCGCCAATCTGCCGTTCAATGTGGGGACAGCGCTGCTCGTCAAATGGCTGAGTGCCGATTGGCCGCCCTGGTGGCAAAGTCTGACCCTGATGTTCCAAAAGGAGGTGGCCCA
>DASYEG010000024.1:0-3065 GCA_036499145.1 Micropepsaceae bacterium
ATTGCGACAGGGTCCGGTCACCGATGCTGGTCTTGATCTCGATGAAGAGGCGAAAATCCTCCTTTACCGCGCGGACCGCCTCTATCACTTCGGACAGGGACGGCATCCGTTCCCCGTCGCGCGGCGTCATTTTCGAATGCCGGCGCGCGTAAAAGGAGCCCGGCCTCGGGCGCCCGACATCGAAGTCTTGCAGTTCGGCAAGCGTCAGGTCGCGGATGAGCGCCAAACGCCTGCCGCTCAGCCAACGCCCGTCCTGGCTTCGGCAGAGTTCCGGTTTCAAGCGGAAATCATGAAATACCACCAACTTGCCATCGCGCGTGAGTTGCACATCGAGTTCGGCGCCGTCGAAACCGGATTGCGCCGCCGATACAAAGGCAAAAAGCGTGTTCTCGGGCCAAAGCTTGGCGCCGCCGCGATGGGCGATATTGAGGGTCCTGCTCATCTGCTGCATGCGGCAAAACCGGCGTTGACGCGCCTTAAAGAAAAATTACTATCGGCAAGGGCGCGCTGTTGTGTAAACTGTGCCGTTGTCAAGGCTTGGGCTGGACAAAAATGCCTATGTCGAAAATCGCGTTGTGTGCCGCCTGCCTGATGGTCACGGGCACCGCCTATGCCGTCAATCTTCCGGCGGAAAATGCAAGCGGGCTTGTGTTGCACAGCACGCTCGGTTCGCTGACCGGCGAGAATTCCGGAATCGCGATCCCCACGGGCGAGGTTCAGCCCGGCAGCACCTTTGTCATCACCGGGGCCTGCGTGGCACGGGTGAAATCGGCGGACCATCTGCGCGTCGTGCTCACCTTTGCCGATTCGAGCCCGGACCAACCCGGCTATCGCTCGGTTGTGGCCACCGATCAGGAGATCGACGCCGGCGGTCTTGCCGTACGCGTGCCCGATTTTCCCGAAGCGGCGAATCGCGTCTTCTCGGTGAAGGTGTTCCAACTTGGGGAGAGTGCCCCGCAGATGTGCGATGCGGGCAGCATTCGCATCGGCGGGGCGACGCCCGGCAAGCTGGGCTAATCCCACTAAAGCAACCCCAGTGCGATGATCCCCAGAGCGCCCGCTGCGATCCATAATGCGACTCGGACATGGCGCGTGCGCCGCAACTGTCCGGTGGCGATTCCCCTGACCGAATCGGGATGCAGCCGTAAGCCGCCGCCGGCAAGCTGAGACGCGATCAGCTCGGTATCGCGCAGCAATTGCGGGATGTTCTGTGCAAGCCTGCCAAGGCTCGTGAGCCCATCGGCCGCATCGCGCAGCCGCGCCTCGGGTCCGATATTGTCGATCATCCAATTCTCGATGACGGGCCGCGAGGCCTCCCAGATGTCGAAGGCGGGATCGAGGCTGCGTGCGACACCTTCCACCACGACCATGGTCTTCTGGAGCATCACGAGCTGCGGCTGAAGCGGCATGTCGAAGCGGCGCGTGGTCTCGAAGAGCTGCTCCAGCAGCCGCGCCATGGAGACATCGCGCGCCGTCAGGCCGAAGATCGGCTCGCCGACCGCGCGCAAGGCTTGCGCGAACGTCTCCACATTATGGACCTTCGGCACGAAGCCATAATCGAAATGCACCTGCGCCACGCGCATATAATCGCGCGCCAGGAAGCCCGCGAGCGTTTCGGCCATGAAGCGGCGCATCGGGATTTCGAGCCGGCCCATGATCCCGAAATCGACCGCGCAGATGCGGCCCGCGCGATCGACGAACAGATTCCCGGGATGCATGTCGGCATGGAAGAAGCCGTCGCGAAGCGCCTGCGTGAGAAACGCGCGCAGCACCGCCACCGCGATGCGCGCCGGATCGTGACCCGCCGCGGTGAGGGTTTGCGGATCGCGCAGCACCACGCCGTCCACCCATTCCGACGTGAAGACCCGCGCGCTCGTTCGCGACCAATCGAGCACCGGCACGCGGAACTGATCGTCGCCGCGCGTATTTTGGGCAAGCTCCGAGGCCGCCGCCGCCTCCATGCGCAAATCCAGTTCGAGCGCGACGGACGCCGCCAGCGTCTCGACCAGCGTGCGCAAGCGCAGACGGCGGGCCTCGGCCGAAAAGCGTTCGCCCAATTTCGCCGCGAAACGAAAGCCTTCGAAATCGGCCACGAATTGCGCCTCGATGCCGGGACGCAGGATCTTCACCGCCACGCGGCGCGGCGGATCGTCCGTGGTCTCGGCTTCATGCACCTGCGCGATGGAAGCCGCGGCCACGGGCGGGCCGAATGACGAGAACACCGTATCCAATGACCGCTCGAGTTCGGCTTCAACGATGGCACGCGCCTGTGCATCGGCAAAAGGCGGCAGGCGGTCCTGAAGCGTCTCCAGCCCGCGCGCGATCTCTGCGCCCATGATATCGGGCCGCGTCGCGAGAAGCTGGCCGAGCTTGATCGCCGACGGCCCCATCTGTTCGAGCGCAAGGGAAAGCCGCTGACCCGGCGGACGCGTTTTCCCGGTCATCCTCGGACGGCCGAGCAGACGGGCCAAAATGCGCAACGAGCGGGGCGCGCGGCCGGCGTATTCGCGCGGCAGCAGCGCATCATGCGCGGCCAATATGCGCGCCATGCGCAACAGCCGCCTCGTTTTGCGCACACTGCCGAACATGCCTACACCTTCCAGCCCGAGTGCATGGCCGCAATTCCTCCGGACAGATTGCGGAACTTCACCTGCGTGAAGCCCGCCTTCGCGATCAGCTTCGCAAATGGCGTCTGTGCCGGAAAACGCCGGATGCTCTCGGCCAGATATCTGTACGCCGCGCCGTCGCCGGCCACGATCTCGCCCAATCGCGGCAGCACCGCGAAAGAATAAAGATCGTAAAGACTGTCGAGGCCCGGCGCGGCGACGCGCGAAAACTCCAGGCACAGAAAGCGTCCGCCGGGTTTCAACACGCGATAGGCCTCGGCGAGCACGCGATCCAGATGCGTGGTGTTGCGGATGCCAAACGCGATCGTATAGGCGTCCTGGCTCGAATCCGCGATGGGCAGGTTTTCCGCATCGCCGCAGACCCAAACGATGGTTTCATCCAGCGCTTGGGGCCGCTTTACCCCCTGCTCCAGCATCGCAAGATTGATGTCGCAGACC
>DASYEG010000025.1:0-8014 GCA_036499145.1 Micropepsaceae bacterium
CACTGTAAGAGCCACGCATCAATTCGAAATCCCACCGGTAACCCTGCAGAGACTTACATCCAATGATCCTGCAACCGATTTGGCTCTGAGTTTCGACCTGACCGAACAGCACAATGACGCCACATAGCGCCACCGCAACAGACTTAAAACCGAGCACTTCGGCGCAAACCACCTAGAAAAACGCTTAGGTGTGTTTGCTACCTAATGCCGGAACGATCTCAGAGCCATTGCAGCAGCCCAAAGGCGAGCGCGGTCACGGCCATGATCAGATAAATGCTGACGCCAGTGGACACGAGCAGCCCGGTCACGACGACGGTGGTGAATATCTGCAGGCCGTTCACATGGGCCGCCTGGAGCACTGCGAGAGCTCCGGCGAACACCAGTCCCACGGCAACCGGCATGAGCCCGCGTTCCAGCGCGCCGCGCCAGGGCGATTGCTTGCTCGCATGCCACCAGCGCACCGCGCCATAGACCACGAACGAGGACGGAATATAGATCGCAAGCGTTGCCACGATGGCGCCCAGAAAACCCGCCACCTGCCAGCCGATCAATGCTGCGATCAGCGTGCTGGGGCCGGGAGCGGCGCGCGACAGCGCGAAGAGATCGGCGAATTCGGGACCGCTGATCCAATGCTGGACGTCGACGACCTGGTGCTGCATGTCCGCGACAATCGCCTGGCCGCCGCCAAATGAAAGCAGCGACAGCGGCGCGAACACCAGAACAAGCGCCAGTAACCGGGCTTCGCTCATGAGGAATTCCTACCGGCAAAGCGTTCGAGCCCGATGGAAAGCGGGGTCAGCACGATCACCACCGGAATCATCGGCCAATGCAGAATGCCGACGGTCACGAAAAGCGCTGCCGCAATCAGCACGGGAACCGGTTTGCGCACCTTTTGCGCCAGTTTGACACCAATGGAGAGCGTCATGCCCACGCCGACGGCCGCAAGTCCGCCCAGGACCGCGTGCGCGATGGGGGACGATCCGAATTCCCGGTAGAGGAACCCAAGCGTCAGGATGATGCAAAAGGGGGGGCCGATCATGCCGAGCGCCGCCACGGCTCCACCAATCCCTCCGCGAAGCTGCGAGCCGACATAGATCGAAAGATTGACGGGATTGGCGCCCGGAAGGACCTGTGCGAGCGTGAGCGCCGTCAGAAAATGGTCCTCGTCGAGCCAGCCCCGGCGCTCCACCAACTCGCGATAGAGCCAGGCGGCCGTGCTGCCGCCGAAACTGGTGACGCCGACGCGAAAAAAAACAGCCATCAAGTCCAGGAGCGGAACGAGCGGTTTTTGCGCCAGGGGAGCGGAGGTCATGGAAAGCTCGAGGACGATACCCGTCCGAGATTTAGCATCCTGATACGGAGTGTCCATCGCTGCGGTGACGCGGGCCTTCGCCGTCACCCCTCCAGCTAAGCGAATGGCATTATCGCAAAGCCGGGATAATCTGTTGCGATCGCGGGAGGTCGCCATGGCCGCACGTCAGCCGATTGCTGACGGGTTTTCTCAAGGATCAGGCGGTGCCGCAAGAACGGCTGAAGATTACGCGGGAGGAAAGAACATGAAAAAACAGGTCTTCACGGGCGCGCGTTTGGCGGCATTGGCATTTGCGATCTGCGGCTCCAATGACGTGGTTGCGGCCGATGCCCAAAAACCGGCCGTGCCGATTTTCGAAGTGGATTCTCATTTCCCTACAATGCCGGACAACATGCTGCTGGGCGGCGTGGGCGGTGCGACCGCGGATTCTCATGGTAATGTCTGGGTGATCCACCGCCCCCACACGCTGGAGGAGGGGAACGCGACGGAGAACGGATATCTTCCAGCGCCTCCCGTCGTTGAATTCAGCGCCGCCGGCAAATATCTCCAGGGCTGGGGCGGCCCGTCCAAAGACGGCAAATATCAATGGTTTAATCGTGGAGGGCTGCATTCGGCGTTCGCCGAGTGCCCGTCCTGCACCGCCGAGAAACGCCTGAATGGCGATGGACGTCCGGGCAGCGGCGAACACGGCATCGCGGTCGATGGCCACGACAATGTCTGGCTGACGGGCAATGGCGACGGCGACGGGCAAGTGCTCAAATTCACCAGTGATGGAAAGTTCCTCCTGCAGATCGGCAAAGAGGGCGTGGGCGTCGACAGCAACGACACCACCCATCTCAGCCGGCCGGCGGGCATCACCGTCTATGACAAGACCAATGAGGTGTTTGTCGCCGATGGCTACGGCAACCGCCGTGTGATCGTGTTCGACGCCAATACCGGAGCCTACAAGCGGTATTGGGGCGCCTATGGCAAGAAACCGGACGACAAAGCTTCGAAGGCGCGCCAGACCACCGGTCCAGGGCCGCTTCAGTTCAACACGCCCCACGGCATCGAGGTCTCTAATGACGGCATCGTCTATGTGACGGATCGCGCCAATAACCGCGTCCAATCGTTCAAATTGGACGGCACCTTCCTGAAGGAAGGCTTCATCAGGCGTGAATCGCAAGGGACAGGAACAGCCTTTGGCGTCGGGCTTTCCGCCGATCCGGCGCAGCGGTTCCTTTACATCGCAGATGGCTCCAACGAACGGATCGCGATCCTGGATCGCGCCTCGCTGGTGGAGATCGGTCACATCGGCAGGCCCGGCCGGAAAGCCGGCGAGTTCTTCCATCTGCACAGCCTCGACGTCGATCCACAGGGCAATATTGTGACCGGCGAGTCGCAGGGCTACCGCGTGCAGAAATTCCTCTTCAAGGGATTGTCGACGGACAGGCGATAATTACCGGTCAAGACGCTTCTGGTATCGTCAAGACAAACGAGAGGCGGACCTTATTTTGTCACAGGCGAAGCGTTGTTTCTGCGCAAGGTGACTTTGCATTTCAGGTCATGGCCGGCTTCTTGGCTTCTCATGAAATCTTCACACAAATTCGACTCCACAGTTTTGTGTTTCACGAATAGTATCGAAGGGCTCCGCTGTCCTTTCGAGGGGAAAAAGCGACCGTGGGTTTCTGGTTGTGTCCAGCGAGCGGGGGCTTCTGATGCCGAGGCGAAGCAGCGAATCGGAATATGCGATTTCGCAACCGCGTATCGGTGGCGCGATCGCCGGCGAGTCGGCGGCTCGCCCAAAGCTTTTCATCGTGAGCGACATCAGGCTGTTGTGCGATGGGCTCACGCTTGCATTGTCCCAATCGAGCACGGTGAATGTTTTGGGTTTCGGCGATCTTTCGATTTCGCCCGGCTATCTTGCCGGATTGGATCCCGACGTGCTGCTGCTCGACATCGGGTCTTCGAGCGCGCTTGCCACCTGCCGCGGCTTCCGCCAGGCGCTACCGAGGGTGAGGGTGGTCGCCATCGCAGTCGGCGAGATCGAACAGAACGTCATCGCCTGTGCGGAAGCGGGGATTTCGGGTTTCGTCCCGCGTCAGGGCACTGCTCAGGATGTCGTCGTGGCTGTGCAATCGGCTCTGCGCGACGAGCTTGTCTGTTCGCCGCGGATGACGGCGCTGCTCCTGAACAGCATCGCGGTCATGTCGGGACGGAAAAGTTCGCCCACCGATGTGGCGGCGCTCACGGAGCGCGAACAGGAGATCGCGTCTCTCGTCGGTGAAGGGCTCTCGAACAAGGAAATCGCGCGCGCCCTGCGAATCCAGAATGCGACCGTGAAAAATCACGTCCACAGCATTCTCGGCAAACTGCGTGTGCGCCGCCGCGGCGAGGCCGCGGCACAGCTCCATAAACTCCATCCGCATCATTCCCCGAGCAACGCGCCGCCGCGTTAGAGCGCAATCGGGCGAAGTGGCTGCTTCGTGCATTCGCCAAAACGCAGTGCAGGAACGGGACCGGGCCAAACGGTCTATGACGCGTAGGCCTTTTGTAAAACCGCATTGATGGAATTCTTACCGCTTTTCCACGTTTTGCGCGCGGCCCGCGACGCCTGACGGTCTATCTGCCCGCGCGGCGCATTCCGTGCGGTCCGGATCTTTGCCGGATCCTTGTCTGAGCCGAAGGGTTCATTCGCGTTCACCGGGGAACTGCCATGCTCCGCGGCACGGAAAGGGAATCCTCGTGAAGCGGATTCGTGTGCTGCTTGCTCGAATGCCCGCTCTGCTGCTCGACATCCTTCACCATATTGTGGAGTCGGCACCGGATATGATGATCGTCGGCGAGAGTGCGGACAATGACCTTGCCGGAGCGGCCAAGCGGCTGCGCGCCGACGCGATTCTGGTCGGCGAGGACGCCAACCACGATTCCGGAGAATACACGCAGCTTCTGCTGAGCCGGCCCAGTCTCAAGGTGCTCGCCATCGCCAATGAGGGCAGGAACGGCACGCTCCACGAAATGCGGCCGCAGCACATTCCGCTCGGGGAAATCTCCGCAGAAACGCTTCGTGACGCCATTCGCGGCCGCCATGGCCGCGATGCGCAGGAAAGCGGCGCCCATGCCGTGCGCAGTTCATCTTCGAGGAAAGAACGATAGGAGCCGATATGCCCCAACCTCTTCTCCAGCCCGGTGTCTATATTGAAGAAATCTCCAGCGGCGTGCGCACCATCACCGGTGTTGCGACCTCCGTCGCGCTGTTCCTGGGCTGGGCCGCGCGCGGCCCAGCGGACCGCGCCGTGCGCATCGCGAGCTTCTCCGATTATCAGCGAACCTACGGCGGATTGGACCTGCACACCCCGCTTGGCTATTCCGTCAAGCAGTTCTTCGACAATGGCGGCAGCGATGCCTATGTGCTGCGCCTCGTGGGCGCCGGCGCGGCGCCGGCCACGGTCACTATCGGCACGCTTGCGATCAGCGCGTCGTCTCCGGGTCTCTGGGGAACGGGCTATGCGGTCCGCACCACGCAACGGCCCTCGCCCGACAATGCGCGGTTCAAGGTCGAGGTGCTCGACAAGAACAACGGCAATGCCGTCGTCGAGAGCTTCGAAAATGTTTCGATGGACAGCAGCGACCTGCGCTTCGTCGAGAGCGTGATCAACAACCGTTCCGCGTTCATCACAGTCAGCGCCGGCAGCACGGCCGCGCCCGCCAATACGGTCAGCGACCTTGCCGGTGCCGCGGCGGACGGCACCATTCTGGCGCCCTCCACGCCGGACTTCCACACGGCACTGCTGGCGAATTTCGGCATCGGCAGCATCACCGACCGGATCGACATTTTCAATCTGGTCTGTGTGCCCGGCGAAACCGATGCCGCGACCTTGGCGACGTTGCAGGGTCATTGCCATGACCGGCGCGCCTTCCTCATCGTCGATGCGGATCCGCTGGCGACGGTCACCTCGCTCAATTCCGGAGCACCCGCGGCGCTCACCGGCTCGAATGCGGTGAACTCGGCGATATTCTTTCCCTGGGTCCGCGCTCCCGATCCGCTGGCGCAAGGCGCGCTCGTCGATTTCCCGCCCTGCGGTTTCGTCGCCGGGGTGTTCGCGCGCACCGATGCCTCGCGCGGTGTGTGGAAGGCGCCTGCCGGCAGCGAAGCCTCGCTCAACGGGGCGGTCGGTTTGTCGATCACCATGAGCGATGCGGAAAACGGCCAGCTCAATCCGCTCGGCATCAATTGCCTGCGCACGCTCCCCGTTTACGGCAACGTCGTGTGGGGTTCGCGCACGCTGAACGGCGAGAACGACCGCGGCTCGGAATGGAAATACGTTCCGGTGCGGCGCATGGCGCTGTTCCTGGAGGAGAGCCTCTATCGCGGCACGCAATGGGTCGTGTTCGAGCCCAATGACGAGCCTCTATGGGCGCAAATCCGGCTGAACATCGGTGCGTTCATGCAGGGTCTTTTTCGGCAAGGCGCATTCCAGGGCCAATCGGCTAAGGACGCCTATTTCGTGAAGTGCGACCGCGAGACCACGACGCAGGCCGACATCAATCTTGGCATCGTCAATATCTTTGTCGGTTTCGCGCCGCTCAAACCCGCCGAGTTCGTCGTCATCAAGATCCAGCAGATCGCCGGGGACATTCCGACGTAAAGCGCTGAGAGGAGAAATTTTATGGCCCAGTTTTCTGTCAATCCGCAGCGCTTCGACCCCTACAAGAACTTCAAGTTCCGGGTGAAGTGGGATGGGCGCTATGTGGCGGGAATCAGCAAAGTCTCGTCCTTGAAGCGCACCACCGAAGTGGTCGAACACCGCGAGGGCGGCGATCCATCCACCGGGCGCAAATCGCCCGGACGCACCAAATATGAGGCGATCACCCTCGAACGTGGCGTCACGCATGACACCGAATTTGAGAAATGGGCGAACAAGGTGTGGAATTTCGGTTCCGGATTGGGCGCCGAAGTCTCGCTTCAGGATTTCCGCAAAGACCTTATCATCGAGTTCTACAACGAAGCCGGACAGCTCGCGATTGCCTACCGCGTATTCCGCTGCTGGGTGTCCGAATTCCAGGCGCTTCCCGATCTCGATGCCAACGCCAATGCGGTGGCCATCCAGCACATCAAGCTCGAGAACGAGGGCTGGGAGCGCGATCTGGACGTGACCGAGCCGAGCGAACCGAGCTTCACCGAGCCGGCGTGAGGGGGGTAGCGCATGCATTCGCCGGCGCGAGAGGCGCGCGAGCACCGGATCCTCATGCTGTGGGAGTGCGCCGTCCGGCTGAAGCGCTGGGCGCGAGACGATGCGTTGCTTGAAGCGGCCGGCAACCGGTCCGAGGGTCTCGGCGCACGCAATGCCGCGCTTCTGTCGTTGCGCAGCGCGTTGTTCGATTCCGCCTGGCCGCTTTTGAGCCGCTGTCCGGAATGCAGCACGATTTGCGAATTCGAAGCCGACAGCACGGACCTTGCTAGTGCGCTCTCGGGTCTTTCCGTCGGTGAGGAATCCGTGATCGATGCCGGTGGCGAACAAATCCGGTTGCGGGCACCGACCGCGGCCGATCTGCGTGCGATTTCGACGCTTGCGGATCAAGGCGCGGCGGCGCGTTCTCTGCTTGCGCTTTGTGTGTCGCCCGTGCGCGATGGTGAATCGTTCGACGCGGCCCAATTGGTGGAACTCGGGCTCGAGCTCGAACGCCTCGATCCGGGCGCGCTGGTGAGTTTTGCGCTTTCCTGTCCGGCCTGCCGCCATGATTGGTCGGCGGCGGTCGATGTCGGCGAAGCGCTATGGGCCGAGTTGCAGCGCGCGGCCGAAAAAATCTTCGTCGATATCGACGTCTTGGCGCGCGCCTATGGCTGGACCGAAGCGGACGTGCTCGGCCTGTCTGCCGTCCGGCGCGCCGCTTATTTGCAACTGGCGGGAACACCATGAGCGGGTTCCTCGATCGACTCGCCGGCCTCGCGACAGGCCGACCGGTGGAAGGCGGCGCGCGTGTTGCCTTGCCGTCGCGCTTCGCGCCGGTTTCATCCGCGCCCTTGCCCAATGTGGAATTCGCCACGACGGACGATGTTAGCGCGGCGCCGAAATCGCCGGTTCACGTTGCCGAGAATGCCGCGACGGTTCGTCCGCTTGAAGAATCGCGTGAAGCCTCATTTCAAGCCGCGTTCGTGACCGCGCGGATCGACGCGTCCCCGGTGCGTCTGGAAAACCGCCCCGCGCCTGCCGAGCCGCCGCGCGCCGTTGTGACGCCGAAAATGGGCGTTACGATTCCGCAGCAGCCTCCGCGCTCCCGCGCCGTGCAAGAATCGTCGGCGTCTATGTTGGGCCCCCGCCCGCCTGAAGACCCATCGCGAATACACCCACCGCTTCGCGCGTCGGCGATCGCAGCGCGCGGCGCCGAAATTTCCAACAGAGCGCCGCTGAATGCCGATATCCTGACCACACGTCCCCAGGCGGCACATAATGTCCCGCCGCCGATCCATGTCACCATCGACCGCATCGATGTGCGTGTGGCAGCCCCTGCAAAAACAGCACCGGCGCAGACCCGCGTGCGGCGCGGCCCAAGCCAGTCGCTCGCGGAATATCTGCGTAACTCCCAGCGCGGAGGCAACTCATGAGTTCGCCGCTCGCGATCGGAGCTGTCAGCGCCGTATTGCGCAACCTCCTCGATAACGGTCTGATCGAGGCGGGTGCCGCGATGGGTACGACGGTCAACATCAGCGCGGTCGCGCCC
>DASYEG010000026.1:0-14989 GCA_036499145.1 Micropepsaceae bacterium
TGCTGCGGGCGCGGTTGCCGCCAGGAGCGCCGCAAAGCTGACACCCAACATCCCGAACGAGGCCATTCTCTTCGCCATTTCTCATCCCTCAAAAATCCGATGAGGGACTGTAGACCACAGCGCGGCGTTGTACAAAAAATCTGGCCCGGCAAAAGAAAAGGCGGATTCCACTGTCGTGGAATCCGCCTTCCAACCAGGACGCAGCCGAAACTATTTCGCCAGCGGATCGGGCCGATACTGCACGTGGACGACCTTGCTTTGCTGGCCCTTGCCGCCTTCAAGATGCGGCTGCGAGCGGCCGGAATATTGCGTCCACAACCCCCGGCCCTTCCAGCCGGTGGCCATATCGTCGATGCGCCCGTCGAGGTTCTTGGCATAGAAGCTCAGCGGATAAGGAATGCGCATCACCATCCACTTGCCGTTGATGAGCGCGTTCAACGAATCCGAATTGTTGCCGGTCACGATCGGCACATTTTCGCCGAGACCGAAGGTGTTGTGCTGATCCACCCAGACGTAATAGGGCGCTTCGGCGGATGCGCCGGGCGTCCCCTTCGGCAGGCTTTCAAACTCCGGCCCAGGCATCTGGTAGAGCTTGAAACCTTCGGGACAAAGATTCTGCGGATCGTTCGCCGCCGGACCGTTGAGCTTACCCTTGCACAGATGCCGGTCGAAGCTCGCCAGATGACCGCTCGAAAGCACGGCCCAGAACACGCCGTTGCTGTCGATGTCGGAGCCGCGAGGGCTAAAGCCCGACTGCGGATTCTTCGCGTTCTTGTATGGGAACTCGTAATATTCCGTCAGTTGGGTCTTGGGATCGAAACGCGCGATACCGCCCGGGAAGCCCGTCACGCCGCCCCAGATCGTGCCGTCCGCCGGATTGGGCGCAACGCCGTAGAATCCCAGGAACATGCGCTTATCCTTGGCGGGATCGGCGGGCTGGTTTGGTTCGGTCCAACTGACATCGCGCTTGCCATTGCCATTGGTGTCGATGACGAAAGGCGACCAGCCCTGGCTCATCTTGTCGTCATGGGTGGCTTCCCACTTCTTCACATCGAGCCAGCCGATAACATCGTAATTGCCGCCGGCGCTGAACCACAAAATGTCGTTCTTGTCGAATTGCAGATGATGGGTGTTGAAGCAGAGATCGATCATCGAAATCTTCCGCGTCTTGGGGTCGTACATCTCGACCTGACGATTCGATGTGTTCTTTGGATAGATCTTCGCCGAGGGCTGATCGGACCCTTCCTTGCAGAAGGCCGGATTGGCCTGCGGACGAATGCGCGCCGTCAACCACACGCGGCCGTTTTCGTCGAACATGGGATTGTGGATGATCGTGTGCGAATCCCAGATCGGCTCATTGCCCCAATAGGGCGAGGGCGCCAGGATCAGATCGGTCTTGCTGGTCGGTGTCTTGGGATCGCGGAATTCCGACTTGATGAAGCCCGATTTGTTGTCCACCGGATCGAGCCAGGGAACATTGTCGGAGCTGACTTCCGGTGCGCCGTAGATGAGCCCGTGGCCATTGACGGTGGGATTGCGCCGGTCGGTCGAAATCGTATCGTGGACATACATGGTGGGCGTTTCCCAATCCCACTCCGTCAGCACGACGTTGCGCTCCATGCCCACAGGACGCGGTGGGTCGTTCTTGGGCAGTTCGCCCTTGGCGACGCGGTCCGTCCAATCACCGAGGAAATTCAGTTGACGTTGCACGTCGAGCTTGGCGAGCTCTTCCATCATGTTGCGGCCGGCCTGTCCGGATTCCAGACGCCGTTCCCAGGCTTCCGCGCTGGTGTTGAAATGGCCGAGGTCGGCGGGAAGCGTGCGCGTCGCCAGATCGCCCAATTGATGGCAATGGCCGCAGCCGTCCGTCTTGGTGAAGCGCAGCCATTGCCCCTGATCCTTCAGGGTCACCGACATGCCATTGCCTTGCGGACCTGTTCCCGGGAACAGATTCGCGGGCGGGATCTTCATCATCGCGTACCAATAAATTCCCGGATAATAGGCCGCCGCCGCCGCGCGATTCGGCGCCGCCACGGATTTCAGATCGACGAGCTTGCCGGGCGTCGCTTTCACCTTGGGGGAATCGACCAGACCGTAACCGCGGACCCAGATATCGTAGGTGCCCTTCGGCAGGTCGGGGATCACATAGCGCCCCTGATCGTCTGTAGCGACGATCTTGACGTATTTGGTCGGAAGATCGCGCGTCTCCGCGATGACCCACACGCCGGCTTCCGGCCCCTTGGCGCCAGTGACCACGCCGCCGATGTCGTCAGCGTCGATCTTGACCTGCTCCGCGGGTTGCGCCACGGCGGTCGTCGCGGAAGCCGCGCACAACAGCGCCACGAAACTGGCGCTCATCATGCCGAGGCAGGCTGCTCTCTTCGTCCTCATTTTTTCTTCCCTCATAGCGTTAAGAATGACGCTGAATATCTATGGCGGATTGCAGCGAAGAATGAGCCGGTTCCAGCCATCCGGAACACTACGCAAAAATGAAGGCGGATTCCACTCTCGCGGAACCCGCCTTCGGCTTAACTGATCTTAATCCGCGTTATTTCGCGAGCGGATCCGGCCGCAGTTGGAAGTGGACAACCTTGCTCATCTGGCCTTTGCCGCCTTCGATGTGCGTGGCGGCGCGGTCGGAGAAGGTGGACCATAGGCCCTTGCCCTTCCAGCCCGTGGCGGCATCGTCGATGCGCCCGTCCATACCCTTGGCGAAATAGCCGATCGGATAAGGCACCCGCATCACCACCCATTTGCCATTGACGATCGCCGCCAGCGAATCGGACTCATTGCCGGTGGCGATGGGGGTGTTCTTACCGAGGCCGAGCGTGTCGTATTGATCGACCCAGTTGTAATAGGGCGCTTCCGTGCCCGCACCGGGTGTGCCCTTGGGCAGGCCTTCGAACTCCGGCCCAGGCATCTGATAGAGTTTCCACCCCTCGGGGCACAGATTCTGCGGGTCGGCCAAAGCCGGTCCGGAGAGCTTGCCCTTGCACAGCCTGCGATCGAAGCTGGCGAAATGGCCGCTCGCCAGAACGGTCCAGACCACACCATCGCTGGTAATGTCGGCACCGCGCGGGCTGAAGCCCATCGTCTCGGCCTTCGCATTCTTCCAAGGCACTTCGAAATATTCGGTGAGCTGCGTCTTCGGATCGAAGCGCGCAACACCGCCCGGGAAGCCCAGAACGGTGCCCCAGACAGAACCGTCGGCCGGATTCGGAGACACGCTGTAGAGACCGGTGACAATGCGCATGTCCTTCGTCGGATCGAGCTTGCCTTTGGGATCGACCCAGCCGGCATCGCGCTTGCCGTTGCCGTTGGTGTCGATGACAAAGGGCGACCAGCCCTGGCTCGCCTGCTCGTCATGAGTGGCGTCGAATTTCTTCACGTCGAGCCAGCCGATGACTTCATTGTTGCCGCCGCCCGAGCTGAACCACAGCATGCCCGTCTTGTCGAATTGCAGATGATGCGTCGAGAAGCAGAGATCGACCATGGTGATCTTGCGGGTCTTGGGATCGAACATCTCCACCTGACGTCCGGAGCGCCCTTGCGGGAAAATCTTCGCGGAGGCCTGCTGCGAACCTTCTTTGCAGAAGGCCGGATTGTTCTGCGGACGAATCCGCGCCGTCAGCCACAGCCGGCCCTGGCTGTCATACATCGGGTTGTGGACATTGGTGTGGCTGTCCCAGATCGGCTCGTTCCCCCAATAGGGCGACTCGCCATAGATCGCATCGTTCTTGGTGGTGGGCGTCTTGGGATCGCGGTATTCGGTCTTCAGAAGGCCCGCTTTGTTGTCCACCGGATCGAGCCACGGAATGTAATCCGAACTCGCTTCGGTCGAACCGTAAATGATGCCGTGGGCATTCACCCCAGGGTTGTTGCGGTCGGTCGAGATCTCATCGTGCAAATAGGCTTTGGGCGTATTCCAGTCCCATTCCGTCACGACGATGTTTCTCTCCAGGCCGGCGGGACGCGGCGGATCGGACTTGGGCAATTCGCCCTTCGAGACGCGGTCGGTCCAATCGGCGAACATCGACAGCGCGCGCTGCGTGTCGAAGCGGCCGATGGCGCCCATCATGGGGCCGCTGGCCTGTCCGGACTGCAGCCGGCGTTCCCATGCGGCCGCCCCCGAATCGAAGTGCCCGAGCGCAGCGGGAATGGTGCGTGTCGCCTTGTCGCCAAGCTGATGGCAGGCGACGCATCCGTCGGTCTTCATGTTGCGCAGCCACACACCCTGATCGCTCATCTGCTGCGACATGTTGTTGCCTGCGGGGCCTGTGCCGGGGAACAGATTCGATGCCGGCGGCTTGACCATCGAATACCAATATTGCGCCGGATAATATTCCGCCGCCGCCGCACGGCTCGGTGCCGCCACAGCCTTGAGGTCGAGTACCTTGCCGGGCGCCGATTTCACTTTGGGCGAATCGACCAGCCCATAGCCGCGAACCCAGATGTCGTAATTGCCCTTGGGCAGATCGGGCAGCATGTAGCGGCCGGAATCGTCGGTCACGACGATCTTCACATATTTGGTGGGCAGATCCTTGGTCTCGGCGATGACCCAGACCCCAGCCTCCGGGCCCTTGGCGCCGGTGACGACGCCGCCGATATCGGAGGCGTCCACACGCACCTGTTGCGCCGTCGCGCTTGTCGCCGACACGGCAAAGAGCAATGCCGCGACGCTCGTACTCAGCATGCCGATATTGGCTGTCCTGGTCCTCATGTGTCCGTCCCTCGTGGCGTTAGGATTGAATTCTCAGCGAGCAAAATGAAGTGCGCTCTTATAGCGCATCCCGGAACAAAGGACGAGAGGCGCCGCCCCACGAATGCGTGCGCAAAACCCGCGACGCGCGATCGCTTGACCCCAACCGTACGGTGCTGTACAGTCTTGGCATGGATGATTATCCTCGTAAGGGTGCGGAGGAAGCTCGCAACCAGCTTCCGGACCTTCTCGATGCCGCCGAAAATGGCAAAACCACCATCATCACCCGTCATGGCCGGCCGGTTGCCGCCCTCACGCCTGTGGATGTCCTGAGCGCTGCTCGAGAGCAGCAACCTCTGACTCCTCTGAAGGGTTCGGGCACCGGCTTGTGGGGAAAGAACAGCACCCACACCCTTCGGGCGCTGCGGGACGAATGGCACAATTAGACTTAGCGGACTTGCCGGCCGGAGCACTGCTCCTGATCGATTCAGCTCCCGTGATCTACTTCATGGAGGCGCACCCGAAATGGGCCTCTCGCTTCAGACCCGTTTTCGAGGCGCATGCCGCAGGTCGGTTTCGCTTTGCCGTTACAACCATCACGATCGCTGAAGTCCTGATCGGTCCATTTAAGGCGGGAGATGAGGTTCTCGGCCGTCGTTACCGTTCGGTCCTTGAATCGTGGCAACGCATCGACCTTGATCTGGATATCGCGGATAGCGCAGCGAGATTGCGTGCGTCGCTCGGCTTCAAATTGCCCGATGCAATTCAGGTGGCAAGCGCGCTCAAAATAAATGCTGCTGCCCTCGTGACTCACGATCGCGACTTTTCGCGCGTGCGTTCGCTACGCGTGATTTCCTGAGAGGCCAAAACAAAAGGCGGGTCCGCTTTCGCGAACCCGCCCCTGAAAATCTCCCTAGACCGTCAGCCCAGGGTTAACGATCCTAATCCGCCAAGGGATTAGGACGGACCTGAAAATGCACGACCTTGCTGGTCTGGCCCTTGCCGCCTTCGATATGCGGCGCGGAGCGGCCAGAGTAGGTCGAGAAGATGCCCTTGCCCTTCCAGCCGGTCGAGGAGTCGTCGATGCGTCCGTCCATGTTCTTCGCGAAGAAGCCCATGGGATACGGCACGCGCATGGTGACCCATTTCTCGTTGACCAGTGCGAACAGCGCATCGGAAAGATTACCCGTGGCGATGGGCACGTTCTTGCCCAGGCCCAGAGTATCGAACTGGTCGACCCAATCGTAATACGGCGCTTCGGCGCTACCGTCCGTCACCGTTATGCCCTTAAATTGCGGGCCGGGGATGGTGTAGAACTTCCAGCCTTCGGGACAGGCTTTTCCGGTCGCCGCGATCGGCCCGTTCAATGGACCTTTGCAAAGCTTGCGGTCGAAGCTCGCCATGTGACCGCTCGCCAGCGCCAGCCACGCAACGCCGTTGCTGTCGATGTCCATGCCGCGCGGAGAGAAACCCGAACGGGGGTTCTTGGGGTCCTTGTAGGGAACCTCATAGAATTCCGTCAGCTTTGTCTTGGGATCGAAGCGCGCGACGCCGCCGGGGAACCCGAGATAGGACGCATACACCGTGCCGTCCGCCGGATTGGGCGACGCGCCGTAGAAGCCAACCTGGACATGCTTGTCTTTCTTGGGATCGACAGCATCCTTCGGACCGACATACTCGTCGAGCTTGCCATTGCCATTGGTGTCGACAACGAACGGCGCCCAGCCTTGGCTCGCCTGTTCGTCATGGGTGGCGTCCCATTTCTTCACGTCGAACCAACCGACAACCTCGTCATTGGTGTTGCCGCTGGAGAACCACATGACGTTGTTCTTGTCGAGCTGCAGATGGTGCGTGGAGAAGCACAGATCGATCGGCGTCGCCTTCTTGGTCTGCGGGTCATAAACTTCGAGCTGGCGACCTGAACGGCTCAGCGGGAATGCCTTCGCCGAGGGATGGTTCGATCCGGCTTTGCAGAAGGCAGGCTCCGCGTTCGCCGGACGAATGCGCGCCGTCACCCACAGGCGGCTCTTTTCGTCCATCCAGGGATTGTGGATGACGGTATGGCTGTCCCAGATCGCATCCGTGCCCCAATAGGGCGATTCCCCATATTGCGGCGCGGTCTTGGTGGTCGGCGTCTTGGGATCGCGATATTCGGATTTGATCAGACCCGATTTGTTGTCGACGGGATCGAGCCAAGGAATGAAGTCCGAACTTTCCTCCGGCGAACCATAGATCAGGCCGTGCGGATTGAGAGTGGGATTGCGGCGGTCGGTCGAAATCTCGTCATGAAGATAGCTCTGCGGCGTCGCCCAATCCCATTCGGTGAGCACGACATTGCGCTCGATGCCGGTGGGACGCGTCGGCTTCGCGAAGGGCAGTTCGCCCTTCTTCACGCGGTCCGTCCAATCGCCCAAATTCGCCAGCGCGCGCGCGGTGTCGAAATTGCCGATGCCGTTCATCATCAAGGCGCTCGCCTGTCCCGATTGGAGACGGCGTTCCCAGGCGGCAGCCGAGGTTGCGAAATGCCCGAGTTGCGGCTCGAGTTCACGCGTCGCCTTGTCGCCGATCTGATGGCAGGAATTGCAGCTGTCGGTTTTCATGTAGCGCAGCCACATGCCCTGATCGGTGAGCGAGACGGGCATGCCGTTGCCCGAAGGACCGGTACCGGGGAAGAGTTTGGGCTCGGGGACTTTCACCATCGAGTACCAATAGATCGCCGGATAATATTCCGCTGCAGCGGTTTCGTTCGGGGCCGCCGTCGATTTCAGATTGACGGTCTTTCCGAGCGCGGTCTTGGTGCGCGCGGAGTCGACAAGGCCGTAACCGCGCACGAACACATCGTAATTCGCTCTGGGCAGGCTGGGGATCAAATAACGGCCGGAATCGTCGGTCACGACGATCTTCACATATTTGGTCGGCAGATCCTTGGTCTCCGCGATCACCCACACGCCGGCCTCGGGACCTTTTGCGCCGGTGACCACGCCGCCGATCTCATCGGCTTTGACTTGCACGGCCCCCCCGGCTGGTTGCGCGCTCGCAGGCAGCGGCGCGGCGATAAACAACGCGGTGCCCATAAGGCTCGCCGCCAACATGCTCAAACACGACCTACCCGCGGTGCTCATGCCCCGTATTCCTCCAATGCAGCTTGCAGGGATTGGCAGATTTACCAGTCCTCTGCCAGTTTAGGGCAAATGCGGACAGCGGCAAAGCCGATCCTGTCCGCGACGCGCAAATAAGCTTTATGTTCAAGCATCCGTGAACTTGAGGAATATCTTGGCGAAACCGCCCCGACGAGTCCCCCGCCCGCGCCCCCCGAAGACTGGCCTGTCCAAGGAAAACGTGCTGGCCCGCTTGGCCACCCATCCCGGGGAGACCAAGCGCGACCTCGCCCGCGCGCTTGGCGTAAAAGGCGAGGAACGCCAAATCCTTAAGCGGATTCTCACGGAGCTTGCCGAGAGCGGTGCGATCACACGCGGCGAAAAGCGCAGCTTCGTACCGGCCGGCGCCCTTCCCGAAGTCGCCGTGCTGGAAATCTTCGGCGAGGACCCGGACGGAGAGCCCCTTGGACGCCCGCTGGAGTGGAAAGGCGAAGGCCCTCCCCCCTCGGTCCTGATCCTCCCGGGCCGCGAAGAAACCTCCGCACCGGGCCGCGGCGAACGGGTGCTGGCGCGAATCGCCA
Organism: Micropepsaceae bacterium; assembly: GCA_036499145.1. Taxonomy (GTDB): domain Bacteria; phylum Pseudomonadota; class Alphaproteobacteria; order Micropepsales; family Micropepsaceae; genus CAIYRG01. The sequence continues at coordinate 8,379 of DASYEG010000026.1, forward strand.
GGAGCAAGGATGGCGTCACGCGCTACGAGGCGCGCATCATCAAGAAGCTCGGCGCCAGCGCCCACCGTGTGCTGGGTGTGCTCAAAATCGAACGCGGCATGCTGGCGCGCATCGAACCCATCGACCGCAAGACGCGCTCCGCCTTCGTCGTCGATGCCACGGAATTGGCAGGCGCCAAGGACGGAGAATTGGTGGTCGCCGAACCCACAGTGCGCCACGGCGCGAGCGGGCCGCACGCGCGCATCGTCGAACGGCTGGGTTCGATGAACGAGCCCAAGACCGTCAGCCTGATCGCGATCCATGCGCATGGCATTCCGACGGAGTTTCCTCTCGAAGCGCTGCGAGAGGCGGAAAACGCCAAACCCGTCAGCCTCGCGGGCCGCACGGATTTGCGAAAAATTCCGCTCATCACCATCGACCCTGAAGATGCGCGCGATCACGACGACGCGGTGTGGGCGGGCGCGGATCCCGATCCCTCCAACAAAGGCGGCTACATCGTCGTCGTCGCCATCGCCGATGTCGCGCATTATGTGCGCGCCGGTTCGGCGCTCGACCGCGAAGCGGAAAAGCGCGGCAATTCCGTCTATTTCCCCGACCGCGTCGTCCCCATGCTGCCCGAGGCGCTGTCGGCCGATCTGTGCTCGCTGCGCGAAAACGAAGAACGCGCCTGTCTCGCCGTGCGCATGGTGTTCGATGCGCATGGCGCAAAACGCCGTCACGAATTCCTACGCGGGTTGATGCGCTCGGCGGCCCGGCTGACCTATGCGCAGGCGCAAGCCGCCTTCGACGGCAGACCCGATGCGAAGACCGCCCCCCTGCAAGCCGCGGTCATGCAGCCCTTGTGGGATGCCTACCGCGCGGCTGTGATCGCGCGCAATGAACGCTCGCCCCTCGATCTCGATCTTCCGGAGCGGCGCATCGTGATCGGCGCGGACGGCAAAATCGCAAACATCGCGTTTCGCGAGCGCCTGGAATCCATGCGGCTGATCGAAGAGTTCATGATCATGGCCAATGTCGCGGCTGCCGAATCGCTGGAAAAGGCGCGCACGCCCCTGATCTATCGGGTCCATGAAGAGCCGAGCCAGGAAAAGCTTTACGCCTTCGCCGATTATCTGAAGACCATCGGGGTCTCCTTTGCCAAGGGCCAGGTGATCAAGCCCGCCATCTTCAACCGCATCCTCGCGCGCGCCAAAGGCACGCCGCATGAGGAAGTGATGAACGATGTCGTTTTGCGCACGCAGGCCCAGGCGGTCTACGCAGCCGAGAACCTTGGACATTTCGGATTGAACCTGGCGCGTTATGCGCATTTCACTTCGCCCATCCGCCGCTATGCCGATCTCATCGTGCATCGCGCGCTGATCCGCGGACTGAAGCTCGGCGATGGCGGGCTCTCCGATTCCGATGCCGCGCGGCTCAAGGAAATCGCCGACCACATTTCGATGACCGAACGCCGCGCCATGGCGGCCGAACGCGATTCCGTCGACCGCTATGTCGCGGCCTTCATGGAAGATCGTGTCGGCGCGGAGTTCGACGGCCGGGTGACCGGCGTGACGCGCTTCGGCCTGTTTCTGCGGCTGAAGGAAACCGGCGCCGATGGATTGCTGCCCATCCGCGCGCTTGGCACGGAATTCTTCCAACATGACGAGAAGCGGCATGCGCTCGTGGGCGACCGCACGGGAACGCTTTATCGGCTGGGCGATATCATCCGTGTACGCCTTGCCGAAGCCGCCCCCCTGACGGGGGGATTGCGCTTCGATCTGGCGGGCGGACAAGCGGCAGGCTCCCGCAGACCCCACCGCGCCGGTGCACGTCCGAGCTTGGGCCGCGGCAAGCGGCGCTGATCGTTCCGGTCATTCCCGGCCCGGCGGGGTTTTCGATTCGGCACACCGGCGCAGGACCGATAAGGCACAGCGCCCCAGGTGCGCGCGAAGGTCGCAGCCGCCAACGCACCGGCCGGCCAGCGTTTTTCCTGGAATTTCCGCGAGTTGGCCGGCTCGGCCGGGGGAGGACGACGGGGCGCCTTCAATTTGCCACCAGACCCATGTTTTATGTTATGCGTTAGATGCATGACCGATCGGTCATAGAGAAACGCAAATCGAGGGAGTTCCCGTGGCTCGGATTTTCACATCGGCGGTGCGCGCCGCAACGGCCAGCATCGCAGCAGCCGGTTTCATGTTTGTAGCTCAGTCCGCTCAGGCGGCCGCGGCTGGTGACGCCAAGGCTGGCGCAGCCGTGTTTATGGACAATTGCGGCGTTTGCCACACGTCGGGCAAGGGCGAAGCCGCCAAGATCGGGCCGAACCTGTTCGGCGTCGTCGGGCGCAAATCCGCAAGCATCGCCGGTTACATGTATTCGCCGGCAATGATGAAGGCGAACCTCACCTGGGACGTGCCGACCCTGCAGATCTATCTGATGGGCCCGCAGAAGAAAGTGCCGGGCACCAAGATGGGCTTCCCCGGCTTTTCCGATCCTCAGGACGAGGCGGACGTCATCGCCTATCTCGTCAGCCTGAAGTAATTCCGCCGTTTTGAAACTGCCGTCATAGCCACTGCGCCCGCGGATGGCCGCGATGGCAGTTTCATTTTCAGGTAAGCCTCTCGCAATTGAAGACTGCCCAGGAGGGAGCACACTCCCTCTCCTATCGGGCATCAGCGGGAGGAACCCATGCAGAAATTCCGGACAAGTTTGATCGCAGCGGCCACGGCCATGGCCATGTTCGCGGGCGGCGCATATGCCGCTTCGCTCGATAGCCTCGTCATCCATGGCGATGCCGCCAAGAAGATCCACGAGAAATACGCCCTCTCCATCGACGCGGCCAAGAAGATGGCCGCGACCTGCATCGCGTACGCCAAGTCCAAGAATGTCGCCGTCTCGATCTCGATCATGGATCCGATCGGCGAGATGATCTATTTCGAGCGCATGGACGGCCAGGGCAAGCTCAACACCTCGACGGCCATCCTGAAGTCAAAAACCGCTCTCGTGACCCGCGCCTCCACCCACATCGTGATGAACAATGTGCAGCAGGGACAGGCCAGCGAGTTCCGCGCCGGGTTCTTCAACGGTGAATTCGCCAACAAAGGCGGCTTGCCGATCATTGTCGAGGACCAATTCCTGGGCGCCATCGGTGTCGGCGGGTCCAATGTCGATGAGGAATGTGCCCAGGCCGCTCTCGAAGCGGTGGTGGGACCCCAGCCGCCGCTGGTGCAGAACCTGCCCCGGCCCGGCCGCGCGAACGGCGGCTGATCCTTCGGCAAGCTCAGGAGGAGGAGGGCATTCCTCATGGTGAGCCTGTCGAACCATGCCCCGATATTGGCCATGTCTTGACATGAGAGGGCGGCTGAGTAGGTTAGCCGCCCTTCACGTTTCGTTGCCCAGGAGTTCCTATGGCCAAGCCAACCACTGTCAAGATCCGGCTGAACAGCGAGGCCAACACGGGCTTTTTCTACGTGGTGAAGAAGAATACGCGCACCATGACCGAGAAGATGTCGGTCAAGAAATACGATCCGGTGGCGCGCAAGCATGTCGAGTTCAAGGAAGGCAAAATCAAATAGCGCAACGCCTGCGCCTGGCCTGCCTGCCCTGCTTTTTTCCACCTGCCCGATCTCTCGCTTTTGCGTGCCTCCGTAAGGGCCGTTTGCCGTTATGATGCGTGCACGCGCATTTGAGAGGCAGAGATGACCATCGCAACAGACTGGCGGGCCGAAGCTTCCCGCCTCGCCATCCGCGACAAGGCGTTCATCGGCGCAGAATTCGTCAATGCCGCGAGTGGGGAGACCTTCGACTGCGTCTCGCCGGTGGATGGCGCGGTTCTCGCCAAGGTGGCGGCCTGCGATTCGGTGGACGTGGATCGGGCCGTGAAGGCCGCCCGCGCCGCGTTCGAAGACGGACGCTGGGCCGGCCAAGCGCCCAAGGCGCGCAAGCGCGTGCTCGTGAAGCTCGCCGAACTGATCCAGAAAAACGCCAACGAGCTGGCGCTGCTCGAAACCCTCGACATGGGAAAGCCGATTGCGAATGCCCGCAATGGCGACATGCGGGCGGTGGCCGAATGCGTGCGCTGGTATGGCGAGGCCATCGACAAGCTCTATGACGAGATCGCGCCGACACCGAAAACAGCGCTCGCCCTCATCACGCGCGAACCCGTAGGCGTCGCGGGCGCGGTGGTGCCGTGGAATTTTCCCCTGCTGATGGCGGCATGGAAATTCGCGCCCGCTCTGGCCGCTGGAAATTGCGTCGTGCTGAAGCCCGCCGAACAGTCGCCCCTGACGGCGCTGCGCGTGGCGGAACTGGCGGCCGAAGCCGGCATACCCGCCGGTGTGTTCAACGTCGTGCCGGGGTTCGGCGAAACCGCTGGGCAGGCGCTCGGCCGGCACATGGACGTGGATGCGCTCGCCTTCACCGGCTCGACCGAGGTGGGGAAGCTGTTCCTGCGCTATTCGGCCGAGTCCAACATGAAGACCGTCAGCCTGGAATGTGGCGGCAAGACGCCCAACATTGTGTTCGCGGATACGCCCGATCTGGACGCGGCGGCACGTGGGGCGGCCGACGGCATTTTCTACAATTCGGGCCAGGTGTGCGACGCGGCTTCGCGGCTTCTTGTCGAAGACAAAATCCACGATGCGTTCCTATCGAAGATCGCCGCGCTCGCGAGCGCGTATCAGCCGGGCGATCCGCTGAACGACAAGACCCAGATGGGCGCTATGGTAGATGGGACGCAGACCAAACGCGTGCTCGAATTCATCGGACAGGGCAAGGCTGAAGGCGCGACACTCGCGCTCGGCGGAAAACAGGTGCGCCAGGAGAGCGGCGGCTTCTACATCGAGCCCACGATTTTCGACGGCGTCGAAAATCGCATGACCATCGCGCGTGAAGAAATCTTCGGCCCCGTGCTATCGACGATCCGTTTCAAGACGCCGGAAGAGGCGGTGCAAATCGCCAATGATTCAAAATACGGCCTGGAAGCCAATCTGTGGACCAACGATCTGACCAAAGCGCATAAAATTGCGCGTGCCCTTCGTGCGGGCACCGTCACCATCAACACACGCGATGGCGGGGGGATCGAGGTGCCGTTCGGCGGCTACAAACAATCCGGCTTCGGACGAGACAAATCGCTCCACGCGTTTCACAAATACACCCAGCTCAAGACGACCTATATCCACATCAGATGAGCAGCCCATTATCGCCGGGCCAGAGCCGCATCCACGATACGGTCGAAGAAGGCGAGGATCGTTTCCTCGCGCGCGTAATCGGGAACGGTATTGTCGCGATAGAATGGCGTCGCCAGCATCTTCATGTGCAGGTCGCGGTCATTGTCCACCGCGCGCACGAATTCCAGCATCTGCTTCATGTTCGCAAAACAACTGAAATCGATATAGCTCGCGGGATCGAAGGAATTTTTCGCCTGCGGATCGCCGACATAGATCGGAATGGAATGCGCGAACATCGGATCGACCAGCTTCTCGGTCATATAGCCGGGCCAGATGTCGTTCTCGATGCCAAGGGTGAATTTGTAGCGGCGGAAGAAATCGATCTTCGCCGCGACCCGGCTGGGCATATAGGGCACCATCCAGCCATTCATGTTGTTGAGATGACGGCCCGCGGAATCGACGCGCTTATAGGTGCTTAGGCTGCGGAAGATGCCATCGCGAAACGGCACCTCGTGCAGATAGACGAAATTGCAGAATTCGGTCTTCTCGGCGGCGATTTTTTCCCAATCCATATCGACGCGTTTCACCAATAGCTCCGGCGAAAAACCCCACCCCCTGCCCTCATAGACCCACAGCGGCAAACGCAGATGATTGGGATGATCGGCGAGCGACGAAAACGTCATGGCGAATTCGCACGCCGCCATGTCGGGCTCGAAATTCTCCCCCGTCATAAACACGCGCTGATAATTTCCGGGTTGCAGCCGCGCGACCGAATGAACCTCGCGCGCGTCCGCATAGGCGCGGAACTGCGGCGAGAACACGGAATAGAACACGACCTCCGGATTGCCCGACGGCACCAGCTCATATTTGTCATAGACGAAAGGAAAGAAATTCCGGAAATGATCGGGCGTGAATCCGGGCCAGAAATAGGCGAAGGCCGCGCGAATTTGAGGTTTCATCGAAGGTTTCAGAAATCCGGCCGGTCCGCGTGCGGAATGGACTCGAGACCCTCGTTCAAGATATCGCCGCTGGTTTCGGCGCAGGCCATTTCTTCGAGACCGTTATGGGGTATGCGCGCATCGGATTTGTCGCTCGCCGAATCGATGCGGTGATAACGCTGAACCGCGTCCCACGGCATCGTGAACGCGCCGGGGTCTTCCACATGTATTTTGGCCTCCAGCGTCCTGCCGCCATCGATCATGCGAAAGCGCTCCACCACATGGAGTCTGTCGGTGTGTGGCGTGCGGAAATTGTCGACGAAGGTCCGCCCGTTCAACCCCACTGTGTCGACAACCAGCGTGTCGCCGTCATAGCGGCCAACCGATTCCCCGAACCAGGAGAGCGTTGGCTTCGGCGAATGCGGCTGGTTCAGATAGACATGCCGCACCTGATGATCCTCGGCCCAGATCATGACCACCTCCTTGGGCGTCTGGAGGAAGTAGACCGGAAAGACCGGATACAGCAGCC
>DASYEG010000027.1:0-1501 GCA_036499145.1 Micropepsaceae bacterium
TTTTTCGATGAGATCAAACAATGCGCGGCACCCAATTCGCCGAATTGTCGGCCTTCGTTGCGGTCGCCGAACAGAAGAGCTTTACGCGTGCGGCCCAAACGCTCGGCATTTCCACCGCCACGCTGAGCCAGGCGATTCGCAGTCTCGAAGAGAGCCTCGGCGTGAGGTTGCTCCATCGCACCACACGCAGCGTTGGGCTCACCGCCGTCGGCGAACGGCTGCTCTCGCGTCTGCGTCCGGTGCTCGACGATTACGAAGGCGCGCTCGAATCCATCAATGATTTTCGCGATCGCCCGTGCGGTCTTCTGCGCCTCACCGTGCTGCCTCCGGCATCGGAATTCGTGCTGGCGCCGGTGCTGGGGCGATTCCTCGCGGAATATCGCGACATCAAGCTGGAAATCCTCGCCGAGCCCGCCTTGCAGGGTATCGTCGCGGAGCGTTTCGATGCCGGCATCCGCAGCGGTCAACGTGTCGAACGCGACATGATCGCAGTGCGCGTGAGCCCCGATATCCGTATCGTCACGCTGGCGTCCCCGGCCTATCTGGCGCAGCACGGCACGCCGGCGCGCCCCCAGGATCTGCGCGATCACCACTGCATCCGCTTCCGCTTTCCGGCCGGTGCTCTGATGCCTTGGCGCTTCGAGAAAAAGGGCAAGCGCCTGGAAGTGGCGGTCGATGGTCCCCTCATCACCAGCGACCCACGCCTCGGCGTGAGAGTCGCGGCCGACGATGGCGGCGTGTTCTACATAGCCGAACTTTACGCGCGCGAACTGATTGCGGAGGGAAAACTCATCGCCATTCTGGACGATTGGGCACCGCCGCCCGATGCATTCTATCTGTATTATCCCAGCCGCCGGCAGAACCCCGCCGCGCTGCAGGTGCTAATCGAATTCCTGAAGGGCAATTTGCGCGACGGCGGCGCCCGTCACGAGCGCCGCCTATCCGTAAAAACTTAGGCCAGATGGCCCATCTTGCCGCTCTGATAATCCGCCATGGCGCGGCGGATTTCGGCTTCATTGTTCATGACGAACGGACCATAACCGAACACCGGCTCGTCGATGGGCTCGCCGGAAAGGACGAGCAGCGTCGCGTCCGTCTCCGCCTCGATGCGGAACGCCTCGCCTTTGCGGTCGAGCAACACGAATTCGCTCTCGCGCGCTTTGGCGCCGTTCACCGTCACTATGCCTTTCAGCACGAACACCGCACCGGTATGTCCGGCCTGTGTCGTGAATGAGCCGCCGTGCCCGGCATTCAGCCGCACATCCCACAGATTCATCGGCGTGAATGTGTCGGCTGGGCCCTTTGCGGTGCCGAACCGACCTGCAATCACGCGCACGCGGCCCGCATTGTCGGGAAGCGCCACATCCGGAATCTCGGCCGCAAGCAGCGTCTGATATTTCGGCGTGGTCATCTTCAGCCGGGATGGCAGATTGACCCAAAGCTGGATGGCTTCGAACGGCCCGCCACTCCGGGTGAAGGCGTCGGAATGCATTTCCTCATG
>DASYEG010000028.1:0-6311 GCA_036499145.1 Micropepsaceae bacterium
CGCCAACGGACAGCGCGCCTATGCGCCGCGCAGCACCGACGACATGGGCAAGATCACCGCACTCGTACGCTCGGCCATCGGCTTCGACGAAAAACGCGGCGACCAGCTCCAGGTCACGAACATGCGCTTTGCGGACATCGACACCGGCCCGGAAGCGCCGGTGGCCCAACCGTTCCTGGGGCTCGACCCGCCGGCCATCTTCAAGCTCGCACAGGTTCTCATCCTCTCCATCACGGCACTTCTCGTGTTCCTGCTGGTGGTGCGCCCGATGATCCGCCGCCTCACGACACCCATCGCGGCGAGCGGCCCCGGCGGCGCGGCGGCGCTTCCCGCGCCCGGCGCGTCCGGTGCCCCGCAATTGGCGCATGGCGGAACAGATGCCGCGGGCGCCCAGCAACAGCCAGCTCAGATCGCCAATGCAAATGGACCACAACCGATTGCGATCCCGAAACGCGAAAGCATGATCGATATCAGCCAGATCGACGGGCAGGTGCGCGAATCGGCCATCCGCAAAGTGGGCGATGTGGTGCAGTCCCATCCCGAGGAGGCCATGGCGATCCTTCGCACCTGGCTTCATCAACCGGTCTAATGGATTAGCTCATGGCGCGCGCACCGAAAACGCAGGTCAAGGAAGATATTCGCGCCCTCTCCGGGCCGGAACGCGCGGCGATTTTCCTGCTCTCGCTCGGCGAAGAGCACTCCACAAAGCTGTGGCAGATGATGGACGAGGACGAGATCAAGGAAGTCTCGCAACTGATGTCCAATCTCGGCACGGTAAGCTCCAGCCTGGTCGAGAAATTGCTGATCGACTTCGTCTCCCAGATGTCTTCGACGGGATCGCTGATGGGGTCCTACGAATCCACCGAGCGGCTTCTTGCCCGCATCCTGCCCGGCGAAAAAGTCGGCTCCATCATGGAGGAAATCCGCGGACCGGCCGGCCGCACTATGTGGGACAAGCTCGGCAATGTGAACGAGTCGGTGCTCGCCAATTATCTGAAGAACGAATATCCCCAGACCGTCGCGGTGGTGCTGTCCAAGATCAAATCCGAACATGCCGCGCGCGTTCTCGGCGCCTTGCCCGAGGAATTCGCCCTCGAAGTCGTGCAGCGCATGCTGCGCATGGAATCGGTGCAGAAGGATATTCTGGACAAGGTCGAGCAGACGCTGCGCGTCGAATTCATGTCCAACCTCGCGCGCACCGCCAAGCGCGATGCCCATGAGATGATGGCGGAGATCTTCAACAATTTCGACCGCCAGACGGAGAACCGCTTCCTGACCTCGCTCGAAGAGCGCAGCCGCGACTCCGCCGAGCGGATCAAGGCGCTGATGTTCACCTTCGAGGATTTGGGCAAGCTCGATCCGGGCTCCATCCAGACGATGCTGCGTCACGTGGAGAAGGACAAACTCGCGCTCGCCCTGAAGGGTGCGACGGATTCCTTGCGCGATGTGTTCTTCTCCAACATGAGCGAGCGCGCCGGCAAGATCCTGCGCGAAGACATGGAAGCCCTCGGGCCCGTGCGCCTGAAGGATGTCGACGAAGCCCAGATGCGCATGGTGAACGTCGCCAAGGATCTCGCCAATAAGGGCGAGATCATGATCGCCAGCAAACAAGGCGAAGATGAGTTGATCTATTGATGGGCACCGCGGTCAAATTCACCTTCGACACGGATTTCGACAGCGGCGCGCCGGACACCGCACGCGCCGATGCGCGTTCGCGCAAGAATTACAGCGCCGAGGAGATCGAAGAGATCAAGCGCGAAGCCCGCGATGAAGGCCATCGCGACGGCAATGTCCGCGCGACCCAGGCGGTCGCCGCCTCCATCGGACAGGTGGCGGCGGCCGTGCTGTCCGCCATCGAAGCGATGGACAGCGAGATCGAAGCGATCCGCAGTGAAGCCGCGGGTCTGGCGGTCGCCGCTTCGAAGAAACTCGCCCGTGCGGCGCTGGCAGCGGCGCCGGAAGCCGAAATCGCCGAGGCCCTTCAGGTCGCGCTTCATCAGGCGATCGGCGAACCGCGGGTCGTGATCAAGACTTCGCCCTTGCTCGCGCAGAAGATTCAGGAGCGTGCGAACGAAATCGCGAACGCCGAAGGCTACGAAGGCCGCATGCAGTTCGTCGGCGACGGCGGACTTTCCGATGCCGATTGCCGCATCGAATGGCGCGGCGGCGGCATCGAACGCACGCAAGCCGCACTGGAACACGCATTGAACGATTTGGTCGCGCGGCGATTTGCGCGCGCGCCCGCTGAGGAGAACGAATAATGGCGGATAAGGATGATGTCGGCCTGCCCGAGCTTGGCGACGACCACGGCGCGCAAGCCGGTCAACCGTTGCTGGAAAAGCAGAGCGGCGGCGATGCCGATCTGAAACGCGCCGCGATCGATCTGGAGGCCGTCTACGATGTGCCGGTCACGGTGCAGGCGATCCTCGGCAAATCGGCGATGGAAGTCAGCCAGCTTCTGAAGCTCGGCCGCGGCACCGTGGTGCAGCTCGACCGCAAAGTCGGCGAAGCCATCGACATCTACGTCAACGACCGGCTGGTCGCACGCGGCGAAGTGGTGCTGGTGGAAGACCGTCTCGGCGTGACCATGACGGAAATCATCAAATCGGGCCAAATTTAGCGAATACGAGGACATAGAACATGCGGCTTCTCATCATCGGCAGCCTCGGCGGACAGATCGGCGCGGCAACCCGGATCGCACTCGACAAGGGCGCCAAAGTTGCCCACACCAACGGCGTCGATCAGGGACTTTCTGAGCTTCGCCAGGGCCGGGGCGCCGACCTTATCATGTGCGATGTCGCACTGGACATCGGACTGCTCGTCCGCTCGCTCGCCGCCGAGCGCATCTGCACACCGGTCATCGCGTGCGGGGTGGGAACCGACGCGCGCCGTGCCGTGGATGCGATCCGGGCCGGCGCCAAGGAATATCTGCCGCTGCCGCCCGATCCCGAGCTTATCGCGGCCGTGCTTGCGGCCGTCGCCGACGAATCCCATCAATTGATCTTCGAGGACGAGGCGACAGCCTCCGTCATCGCCATGGCCGACCAGATCGCGCCATCGGACGCCTCCATCCTGGTCACCGGCGAATCGGGCACCGGCAAGGAGATTCTCGCGCGCTATGTTCATCGCAAGAGCGCGCGAGCCGACAAGCCGTTCATCTCAGTCAATTGCGCGGCCATTCCCGAGAATCTTCTGGAATCGGAATTGTTCGGCCACGAGAAGGGCGCTTTCACGGGCGCCATCGCCCGGCGCGTCGGAAAATTCGAGGAAGCCGACGGCGGCACATTGCTGCTGGACGAAATCAGCGAAATGGACGCCCGCTTGCAGGCCAAGCTGCTGCGCGCCATTCAGGAACGCGAGATCGACCGCGTCGGCGGCGGCAAACCGGTCAGGGTCAATATTCGTATCATCGCCACATCCAATCGCGACCTTAGCGATGCGGTGAAGCACGGCACGTTCCGCGAGGATCTGCTCTACCGCCTGAATGTCGTGAATCTGAGGCTGCCGTCCTTACGCGAGCGGCCCCGGGACATTCTCGCCCTCGCCCGCCATTTCGGCCGCAAATACGCCGAAGCGAACGGCGTACCGTTCCGCCCGCTCGGCGGTGAAACCGAACGCATGCTTCTCGGCCACAATTGGCGGGGCAATGTGCGTGAGCTTGAGAACACGATACATCGTGCCGTGCTTCTGTCGCACGGCAGCGAGATCATGCCCGAAGCAATCCGTCTGCCCGATGGCGGCAAGCTGACCGAGGGCCCGGTGCGCAGCGGCAGCGATGCGGTCGCGATTGCCACCGAAGCCGCCGCCGCCGCAACGACGCGCGCGCTTGTCGGGCGTACCGTGTCGGACGTCGAACGCGATCTGATCTTGGACACGCTCGACCATTGCCTCGGCAATCGCACGCATGCCGCCAACATCCTGGGCATCTCCATCCGCACGCTGCGGAACAAACTGCGCGAATATACCCAGTCCGGCATCCGCGTGACCCAGCCTGGCGAAGGGCGCGCGGCGTGACATTGTCTAGGGTCCAATCGCAATGAGCGTTCAAGCGCAAACATTCCAGAGCGGCCCGCGCGGCGCGTTCGATGCCGTCCGCGATTATCTCAGGAACGGCGAAATCGCACTCGCCTTCGGCATCCTTGCGATTCTCGTCGTGCTGTTGCTGCCGCTGCCGTCCTGGCTGCTCGACCTCGCGCTCTCGTTTTCGATCACCTTTTCGATCCTGATCCTGATGACATCCATCTTCATCAGGAAGCCATTGGAATTCAGCTCGTTTCCCACGGTGCTTCTCATCTCCACCATGTTGCGGGTGGCGCTGAACCTTGCCTCCACGCGCCTCATCCTCGCCCATGGCAAGGAAGGAACCGATGCGGCCGGATTCGTGATCCAGGCCTTCGGGCGATTGATCACGCAAGGCAATTTCGTCATCGGCATCATCGTCTTCGCGATTCTCATCATCGTGAACTTCGTCGTCATCACCAAGGGCGCGGGCCGTATCGCCGAAGTCGCGGCGCGCTTTACCTTGGACGCCATGCCGGGCAAGCAGATGGCCGTGGACGCCGATCTTTCGGCCGGGCTCATCAACGAGACCGAAGCGCGCGAGCGGCGTAAATCGCTGGAAGCCGAATCCAACTTCTTCGGCGCCATGGACGGCGCTTCGAAATTCGTGCGCGGCGACGCGATCGCCGGATTGCTGGTCGTGGGCATCAACGTCATCGGCGGCATCATCATCGGTGTCGCGCAGCAGGGCATGAGCTTCACCGACGCTTCGCAGACCTTCACGCTTCTGACCATCGGCGACGGGCTGGTGACCCAGGTTCCCGCCCTGATCGTATCGACCGCCGCCGGCATGATGGTGTCCAAGGGCGGCACCGAGGGCTCCTCGGAAAAGGCCTTGCTCGGTCAGCTTTCGTTTTATCCCCAGGCGCTCGCCATGGCGTCATTCGTCATGGCCGTGGTTTCCATGCTGCCGGGCATGCCGCATGTCGTCTTTGCGCTGATCGCCTTGGGAACGGGCGGGCTCGCTTACGCGGCCTGGCGCAACAAGGAAACGATCCGCCACGACGCCGCGCAAAGCGAAGCGGTGAAAGCCTCTGAAGCGCCTCCCGTGGAAGAACCGATTTCGACCGCCCTCGCGCTCGATCTCCTCCGGGTGGAGCTGGGCTACGGCCTCTTGCCGCTCATCAACGACGCCAAGGGCCATCGCGTCACCGATCAGATCAAGGCGCTGCGCCGTCAGCTCGCCTCCGAGATGGGCTTCGTCATGCCCGCGGTGCGTATCCTGGACAACATGCAGCTTTCCGCGAACGAATATGTGGTGCGCGTGAAGGAAGTGGAGGCCGGACGGGGCGAACTCTATCCGGGCCAGCTTCTGCTCATGGACCCCAGAGGCCAGGCGATCGAGCTTCCGGGCACGCACACGACCGAGCCCGCCTTCGGTTTGCCTGCGACATGGGTGGAGCAGGGTCTGCGCGAGGAGGCTTCGTTCCGCGGCTACACAGTGGTCGATCCGGGAACGGTCTTGACCACGCATCTGACTGAAGTGCTGAAGACGCATATGTCCGAACTGCTCTCCTATGCGGAGACCAAGAAGCTGCTCGACGATCTGCCGCCCGAACAGAAGAAGCTGGTGGAAGAGCTGATCCCCTCGCAAATCCCGGTCACCGGGGTGCAGCGCGTGCTTCAGACGCTGCTGTCCGAACGCGTGTCCATTCGCGATCTGCCCGCCATCCTGGAAGGAATCGCCGAGGCGCTCGGCCATACCAAGAACGCCATGCTCATCACCGAACATGTGCGCGCGCGCCTGGGCCGCCAGCTTTGCCATCAGCATCTGTCGGCGCAGGGCGTTCTTCCGATTATCGCGATGTCGCCGGCCTGGGAGCAGACCTTCGCCGAATCGCTCGCCGGGACCGGCGAGGAACGCCAGCTCGCCATGGCGCCCTCGCAATTGCAGGCCTTCATACAAACCGTGCGCGAACGCTTCGACGATGCGTCCTCGCGCGGCGACCTTCCGGTGCTGCTGACGAGCCCGCTGATCCGACCCTATGTGCGTTCGATCATCGAACGCTTCCGGCCTCAAACGCCGGTGATCTCGCAGAACGAAATCCACCCTTCGGTCAGGCTTCGCACCATGGGCCAGATCTAATCCATGCAACTGCGGACGTTTTTCGCCAAGGACATGAAGGAGGCGCTGACCGCCATGCGTCTCGCCATGGGCGAAGACGCGATCATCGTCGCGAGCGAAACGCTGAAGGACGGAACGGTCCTCCTGCGCGCCGGCGCCGAGGAAATCCCCATTCCCACCGGCGACG
>DASYEG010000029.1:0-7231 GCA_036499145.1 Micropepsaceae bacterium
CCGGCAATGAGCCGGTCAAGGCGGCACCGGCCGCGGGCACAAAGAAGAAAGCCGCGGCATCCGCTGCCGGCAAAACGAAAAAGCCGGCCAAGCGCGCCGGCGCGAAGAAATAAGGAGAAGCGCGGATGCCGAAACGCGTGCTGCAGGGTGTGGTGGTGAGCGATGCGAACGCCAAGACCGTCGTGGTCAAGGTGGAGCGGCGCTTCATCCACCCGGTGATGGGCAAGACCGTGCGCCGGTCGAAGAAATATCACGCCCATGACGAGAACAAGTCGCACAAGGTCGGAGACCTGGTGCGTATCCGCGAGTGCAAGCCGCTTTCCAAGCTGAAGCATTGGGAAGTCATCGGCCGCGCCGGCGAAGCCGAGGGGAAGGCGTGATTCCATGATTCAGATGTCGAGCGAACTCGACGTGGCCGATAATTCCGGGGCGCGTCGGGTCATGTGCATCAAGGTGCTGGGTGGTTCGCGCCGCCGTTATGCCGATGTCGGCGACACCATCGTGGTGTCGGTGAAGGAAGCGATTCCGCGCGGCCGCGTGAAAAAGGGTGAAGTGCTAAAGGCGGTCGTCGTGCGGACGGCCAAGGGCGTGCGCCGCCCCGACGGTTCGCTGATCCGCTTCGACGGCAATGCCGCGGTGCTGGTGAACGCCCAGAACGAACCCATCGGCACGCGCATCTTCGGTCCCGTGACGCGTGAGTTGCGCGCCAAGAACCACATGAAGATCATTTCACTTGCGCCGGAGGTGCTGTGATGTCCGCCAAAGTCAGAAAGGGTGACCGCGTGGTCGTCACTTCGGGCCGCGACAAGGGCAAGTCCGGCGAGGTTCTGCGGGTGTATCCGTCCGACGAGCGCGTGCTCGTCGCCGGCGTCAACATGGTCAAGCGTCATCAGCGCCAGACCCAGCGCGTCCAAGGCGGCATCGTGTCGAAGGAAGCGCCGTTGCATCTGTCCAAGATCGCCCATGTCGATCCGAAGACGGGGGCGCCCACGCGGATCGGATTCAAAGTGTTGCAAGACGGCCGCCGCGTGCGGTTCGCCAAGAAATCCGGAGAGGTTCTCGATGTCTGAAGCAGGAACCGCCAAGGAAGGTAAAGCCGCCGGTAAGAAACCCGCGGGCGGCGGGGGCGGCAAGCCTCCGGACAAGAAGGGAGAGGCCAGGGCCGCGAAAGCGTCCAGGTCGTCGGGGCCGGCTGCGGGCGAGACAGAGCACGATCCCAATTACGTGCCGCGTTTCAAGAAGCATTACCTCGAAGTGGTGCGTCCGGAGCTGGTGCAGAAATTCGGCTACAAGAATCAGCTTCAGGCTCCCCGCATCGAGAAGATCGTGCTCAATATCGGCGCGGGCGAAGGTGCGGCCGATCAGAAGAAGATCCAGAGCGCTCAGAACGATCTGACCGCCATCGCAGGCCAGAAGGCGGTCATCACGCGGGCGAAGAAAGCCATCGCGGCGTTCAAGATCACCGCGGGCCGTCCGGTTGGCGTGCGCGTCACGCTGCGCAAAGACCGGATGTATGAATTTCTCGACCGGCTGATCACCGTGGCGCTGCCGCGCGTGCGCGACTTCCGCGGCGTCTCGGCAAAGAGCTTCGATGGCCGGGGCAATTACGCGATGGGACTGAAGGAACACGTCGTATTCGTCGAGATCGATTACGACAAGGTCGAGAGCGTGTGGGGCATGGACATCGTCATTCAGACATCGGCGCGGACCGACGACGAAGCCAAGGCGCTTCTCGCCGGATTCCGTTTGCCGTTCATGAATTGAAAGCCGAAGGAGCGAATAGGCCTATGGCCAAGCTGAGCCAGATCAACCGGAATAAGAAGCGCGTAAAGATGGCGGCGCAATATGCGTCCAAGCGCACGGCCCTGAAGGCGAGAGCGGACGATATGTCGGTCGCTCCGGAAGAACGTTTCGCCGCGCGGCTGAAGCTGGCCAAGCTGCCGCGTAATTCCTCTCCGACGCGCATTCATAACCGCTGCGAATTGTCGGGCCGCTCCAAGGGGTTTTATCGCAAGGTAAAACTTTCGCGCATTGCGCTTCGGGAGTTTGCCAATTTCGGTCAAGTGCCTGGCATGACTAAGGCGAGCTGGTAGGAGAACGCGATGGCAATCAACGATCCTATTGGCGATCTCATTACGCGCATCCGCAACGGCCAGTTGCGGGGTTTGTCGAAAATCTCGACGCCTGCCTCCAATCTCCGGGCGCGGCTGCTGGATGTGTTGAAGCTTGAGGGCTTCATCCGCGGCTACGCCGAGGTGGAGATGAAGGGTAAGGCGAAGGAATTCGAGATCGAGCTGAAATATCACGACGGACGGCCGGTGATCCGCGAACTGACCCGCATTTCGACGCCGGGCCGGCGTGTCTACAATTCGGTCGACGAGTTGAAACCGCATCGCAGCGGATTGGGAATCTCCATCCTGTCGACGCCCCAGGGCGTGATGTCGGATTCCGATGCGCGCGCCAAGAATGTGGGCGGCGAAGTTCTCTGCCGCGTGTTCTGATGATTGGAGACGATTAATGTCCCGTATCGGCAAGAAGCCGGTTCCGCTGCCCCAAGGGGTCTCCGCTCAGGTGACCGACGGCACCGTTTCGGTCAAGGGCCCCAAGGGCGAGCTCAAGCTCAAACTCGTGCCGGAAGTGGAGGGCGCGGTCGCTGACGGCGCCATCGCCATCAGCCCTCGCGAACAGACCGATCGCGCCCGCGCGATGTGGGGCATGCAGCGCACCCTGGTAAACAATCTGGTGCGCGGCGTCACGGAAGGTTTCACCGAGAAGCTGGAAATCTCCGGCGTCGGCTATCGCGCCGCCGTGCAGGGAAAGAATCTGCAGCTGCAATTAGGCTTTTCCCACGACGTGTTGCACCCCATTCCGGCGGGTATCCAGATCGTCTGCGAAAAGCCGACCATGATCACGGTCACCGGCATCGACAAGCAGCTCGTGGGTCAGGTGACTGCGGAAATCCGCAGTTACCGGCCGCCGGAGCCTTATAAGGGCAAGGGCGTGAAATATGCCGGCGAACGTATTCGCCGCAAAGAAGGCAAGAAGAAATAAAAGGGCACTCGCCATGGCGAACCAGAAAGCATTGTTTGAACGCCGCAAGCGCCGGGTGCGCTTCACTATCGCTCGGGTCAGCGGCGGGCGCCCGCGTCTGTCGGTTCATCGCTCCGGCAGGCATATCTATGCCCAGCTGATCGACGATGCAGAGAGCAAGACCATCGCCTCGGCGAGTTCGAGCGAAACATTGGCGGAAGGGACCAAGGCCAAGACCTACAACGTCGCGGCGGCTTCCGAAGTCGGCAAACTCATCGCCCAGCGCGCCATCGAAAAAGGCGTTAAGAAGGTCGTCTTCGACCGGGGCGGCTATCTTTTTCATGGGCGCGTGAAAGCGCTCGCAGAGGCGGCCCGTGCGGGCGGCCTTGAATTCTAGGAAGACCGAGGG
The DNA here is from genome assembly GCA_036499145.1 of Micropepsaceae bacterium. GTDB lineage: Bacteria > Pseudomonadota > Alphaproteobacteria > Micropepsales > Micropepsaceae > CAIYRG01. Next base: position 3,440 of record DASYEG010000029.1, read on the forward strand.
CCCGCGCGACGCGGCCCGAGGAAAGGAAAGGACATCCCGTGGCACGTGAATCCCGCGAGCGTGAAGGCCGAGACCGCGAAAGCGAGCTCATCGATAAGCTCGTGCATATCAACCGCGTCGCCAAAGTGGTGAAGGGCGGCAGGCGCTTTGGCTTTGCCGCGCTCGTCGTGGTCGGCGATCAGCGGGGTCGTGTCGGCTTTGGTCATGGCAAGGCGCGCGAGGTGCCCGAAGCCATCCGCAAGGCGACGGAAGCCGCCAAGCGGTCCATGATCCGCGTACCGCTCAAGGACGGCCGCACGCTGCATCACGAAACCCACGGTCATCATGGCGCGGGCAAGGTCATCGTGCGCCCGGCCGATCAGGGGACGGGAATCATCGCGGGCGGACCGATGCGCGCGGTGTTCGAATCGCTGGGGGTTGGCGATGTCGTAGCCAAGAGCCTCGGCACCTCGAATCCCTACAACATGGTGCGCGCCACCTTCGATGCGCTGAAGCAGCAGCAATCCCCGCGCCTGATTGCGCAGCGCCGCGGCAAGAGCGTTTCGGAAATCATTCAGCGCCGCGAAGCCCAGGGCAAGCCTGAAGCGGAAGCCGCGGCGGGAGCATGACCATGGCAGCCAAGAAACCCGCCTCGGACAAAAGCGAATCCGGAAAGAAGACCGTCACCGTGCGCCAGATCCGCAGCGAGGCGCGTCAGCCCGCGAAGATGGCGGCGACATTGCGGGGCTTGGGCCTGGGCCGGATCGGACGCGTCAAGGTGCTCGAGGATACGCCCGCGGTGCGTGGTATGATCCGCCAGGCGGCCCATTTGATCGCGGTGAGCGAATAATTTGTTGCGTGTCGTGGCGCATCGGCGGCCATGACGGAAAGAGAACAGGCAGGTCATGAAACTGAACGAACTCAGCGACAATGCAGGCGCGAGAAGTTCGCGCACGCGGGTGGGACGCGGGTCGTCCTCCGGGCTCGGCAAGACATGCGGGCGCGGCGTCAAGGGCGCCAAGGCGCGCGCGGGCGTGTCCATCCATGGTTTCGAAGGCGGCCAGATGCCGCTTTACATGCGTCTGCCCAAGCGCGGCTTCCACAATCATTTCGGCAATGAGTTCGCGGTCATCAATCTCGGCCGCATCCAAGCGGCGCTCGATTCGGGAAAGCTTAAGGCCGGCGATACGATCTCCGGCGAGGCTCTGGCGAAGGCCGGAATCGTGAGCCAGGCCAAGCACGGTGTGCGCCTGCTCGGCAAGGGCGAACTCAAGGCAAAGCTGATTTTTGAGGTTGCCGGAGCATCGGCATCGGCCATCGAGGCCGTGGAAAAGGCCGGAGGCTCGGTCACGACCTCGTTCAAGAAGACGGTCCACCTGAATAAGAAAGGCGAGCCCGGGAAGCGCGTCCAGCGGCGCAACGCGGCGGCCGAGAAGCGGAGGAGCGCGGTTCAGCCTTAGGCGCCTTTGCTGGAAAAGAAGGCCCGCCGTCCCATATGGGAAAGAGGTCCGAATTTTCCTGAAAGCCTATATACTGCCTTCAGACCGCGAATCCGGTGCCGGAGCCGATCATGCCCTCAGCAGCCGAACAATTAGCCTCGAATTTCAATCTCTCCGCCCTGTCGAAGGCGACGGAGCTGAAGCAGCGCATCCTTTTCACGGCGGTTGCACTCATCGTGGCGCGGCTGGGGACCTATATCCCGATGCCGGGCATCGATGCCTCGGAATTGGCGCGCCAGATCCAGCAGCAGCAGGGCAGTCTGCTCGACGTTTTCAATCTGCTCGCCGGCGGCGCCATCGGGCGCATGGCGATCTTCGCGCTCGGCATCATGCCGTACATCTCCTCCTCCATCATCATCCAGTTGATGACGACGGTGTCGCCCACGCTGGAACAGTTGAAGAAGGAAGGCGAAGCCGGCCGCAAGCAGATCAACCAATATACCCGCTACGGAACGGTGATGCTGGCCGCGGTGCAGGCTTACGCCATCGCCATCGGATTGGAGCAATGGGGCACTGTGGTCATCGCGCCGGGCCTTGCCTTCCGCCTCTCCACGGTCATCACGCTGACCGGCGGCACGATCTTCCTGATGTGGCTCGGCGAACAGATCACCGCACGCGGGGTCGGCAACGGCATCTCGCTCATCATCATGGCGGGCATCGTCGCGCGCATCCCGACCTTCCTGGTGCAGCTGTTCGAACAGGCCCGCACCGGCGCGATCAACCCGGCGCTGATCATCGGCATGTTCCTGCTGTTCGGCGGTCTCATCGCCTTTGTCGTCTTCATGGAGCGCGCGCAGCGAAGATTGCTGGTGCAATATCCCAAGCGACAGCAAGGCAACCGGGTCTTTGGCGGCGAATCTTCTCATCTGCCGCTGAAGATCAATGTCGCGGGCGTCATCCCGCCGATCTTTGCCTCGTCCCTGCTGCTGCTGCCTACCACGGTCGCCAATTTCAACGCGGCCAACATTCCGGGCTGGTTACAGAATATCGTGGTGCTCTTGGGCCATGGCAAGCCGCTGTTCATCCTGCTCTATGCGGCGGGCATCATCTTCTTCTGCTTCTTCTACACGGCGATCGTCTTCAATCCGGAAGAGACGGCGGACAATCTGAAGAAATATGGCGGCTTCATCCCGGGTATCCGCCCGGGCAAGCGCACGGCGGAATATATCGACTATGTGCTGACCCGCATCACCGTCATCGGCTCGCTGTATCTGACCGCGGTCTGCCTCATTCCGGAGATCATCGGGGGTGCCTATAATGTGCAGCAATTCGCCTTTGGCGGCACCTCGCTCCTGATCGTGGTCAGCGTCACCATGGATACGGTGGCCCAGATTCAAAGCCATCTGATTGCTCAGCAATATGAAGGCCTGATCAAGAAGGCACGGCTCAAGGGGGCGCGGCCGAAATAAACGGCTCGCAACGGCGACACGCTCATGAATCTCATCCTGTTCGGTCCTCCGGGCGCGGGCAAAGGTACGCAGGCGAAAATTCTGCAGGCGGAATGGCGCCTGCCTCAGCTGTCGACCGGCGACATGCTGCGCGCGGCGATTGCGGCGGGAACCGAGCTTGGGCGGCGCTGCAACGACATCATGGAACGCGGCGACCTTGTGCCGGACGAGGTGGTGGTGGGGATCATCGCCGAGCGCCTGGATCAGCCCGATTGCGCGCATGGCGCCGTGTTCGACGGGTTCCCGCGCACGGTTCGGCAGGCCGAAGCGCTGGATGGCATGCTCGCAGGGCGCGGCAGCAAAATCGATGCGGTGATCGCGCTCAAAGTAGATGACGAGGCGATGGTCGGGCGCATGGAAAATCGGGTGAAGGAGAGCCCCGGCTCGGCGCGGGCCGACGACAATCCCGAGACATTGAAGAAGCGTTTGACCGTCTACCATCAGAACACGGCACCCTTGCTGGCCTTCTATCACCACCAAGGGAAGCTCGAGACGGTGGACGGCATGGAACCGATTCCCCAGGTGGCCATGGCCATTGGCGAAATCCTTCGCCGGATCGCGGCGCAGGCTGTGGGATAAAGGCTTGGAAAGCCAGGATTTTGGGCTGGAGTTTGAGGTATTGACTAAAGGTTATCGCAACCTATAATCCGCGCCCTCGCGGCGGGATTCTTTGGTAATTCCGGTGCAACCATCCGCGCGTCTGCGGGTCATTTGAATAAGGAGACATCACCGTGGCGCGCATTGCCGGCGTCAATATCCCGACCAACAAGCGCGTGGAAATCGCGCTTCGCTATATTCACGGCATCGGGCCTGCCCACGCCAAGGATATCATCGAGAAGGTCGGCATCGCCCCCGATCGCCGGGTC
>DASYEG010000030.1:0-17511 GCA_036499145.1 Micropepsaceae bacterium
TCCGATGAAGGGTGGGGCCGCGGCGCTCACCCCGTCATCTTCGTGAGCTGGAACGATGCGCAAACCTATATCGCATGGCTGCGCAACAAGACCGGCAAGCCCTACCGCCTGCTGTCGGAAGCGGAATGGGAATATGCCGCCCGGGCCGACACCGTGTCGGCATATTATTGGGGGCCGAGAGCGGCCGGCAATTGGGCGAAATATGGCGGCAGCAGCGGAAGCGCTTCGGTGGGCAGCTATATGCCCAATTCGTTTGGCCTCTACGACACGGCCGGGAATGTTTCGGAATGGGCGATGGATTGCCTGAACAAGACCTATGACGGCGCGCCAACCGACGGCAGCGCCTGGATGACGGGAGATTGTAGCCTGCATGCGCTTCGCGGCGGCGCGTGGAACAGCCCCGCCGCCAATCTGCGTTCGGCCAATCGCGACTGGGACGCGGCGGGATTTCGCGTCAACCGGAACGGCTTCCGTGTCGCGCGTGGACTTTGATGTTATGGTCAATCGATTTTGAACCGAGTGGACGGGGGCTCAGATGACTTATACGGTCGATCAATTGCTGGCGACGCCGCAGGCGGATCTGGACAAATTGTTCAGCGCCAGCGAAGCGGGTCCCATTCCGGACGGGGAAGCCCATGGCACCGCGATCATTGCACCGGGCACGAAGTTCAGCGGCGAGACGGCGAAGCTGATCAATTTTTTTGCCTGGCAGGGCAAGGTGTTCGACGCCCAAAAGGGATTGCTGAAGAACAAGGTCTCCTCATTCGGTTTTCACGCCATCGTGGCGCGAGTCTACAAGGGCGCGAGCTGGCTCGACGGCAAGGAATGCATCGTCCTGGATTATTCCGACACCTCCATCGTCGCGCAGTGGATTCGCGACGAGATCCGCCAGATCCAACCGAATATGTATCTTGGCGTGGTCTATTGGAACAAAGCGCGGCTGATCGACTTCACGCTCGAATTTTGAACGGGGGCGTGGCCGCGGCTCATCGATGATCGCCCGGCAACAGCCGTTCATGGCCGTTGCGCCCGTATTTTTCAGCGATCTCAAAGAGTGCAGGGAGGAAGCAGTGGCCGCTAAGGGTCTGCAGCTTGGGCTGGGGGTCGAGAGGTGGATCGAACGCCGCGCGCGCGGCGCGCTGCATCTCCTGCGGCGGCTCGATCCCTTTTATCGGCCGTTCTTCAACAGCACACTGCGTGAACCGATCGCTGCGGTGGTGCAGGCATTGTACAATTGGCGCCGTCCGAACCTGGGCCTCGCTCTGGCCGAGGAAAAGACCATGCCTGGCGAGGCCGAAGCCCTCGCTTCGATCATCCAGGACATGGGCGCCTATATGCGCGCGATGTACAAGCCGGGCACCTTCCTGCGCGTCGGCAACACCAAGACGCATGGCGTGGTGCGTGGCGAAGTCATCGTCCGCGACGATGTCCCGGCCCATATGCGCCGCGGCATCTTCGCGGAACCGCGCACATATAAAAGCTGGGTGCGTTTTTCCGGACCCGGGCCGGACAGTCCCGCCGATATCGACGATGTCGGATTCGGCAGCATCGCGATCAAGATGATGGGCGTCCCCGGCGAGAAATTGCTCGAGGACGAAAAATTCACCCAAGACCTGATCTGCGTCAGCACACCGACGTTCGTCACGCCGGATATCGTCGAGAACGCGCTACTGCAGACCCAGTCCAATCTGCGCGGCACGCCGTTCATGTATTTCTGGCGTCCGGGCGCGACCCATATCCTCGACTTCCTGATGCAAGGACTGTGGAACGAGACCAAGACCAGCCCGCTCGAATCGCAATATTGGAGCTGCGTTCCGTATCTTCTCGGCGAAGGCCAGGCCATGATCTATTCCGTGCGGCCGAAGGTATGGACGCGCAGCCGCGTCCCGAACCTGCCGCTCCGTCCGCCCGACAATTATCTGCGTGACGCGCTTCTCGACACGTTGGCCGTTCGCGAGGTGGAATTCGACATCCTGGTGCAGGTCCAAACCGATCCCCACCGCATGCCAGTTGAGAACGCCGGCGTGCGCTGGCCCGAGACGCTGTCGCCCTGGGTGCCGGTTGCGACGCTGCGGTTGTTTCAGCAGGCGCATCCTTGGCCGGCGCAGCTCGATCTGGCGAATCGGCTTTCCTACAATCCCTGGCATAGCCTCAAGGAACACAGGCCGCTCGGCAACCAAAGCCGCGCGCGCTTCGAGATGTATCAGACGCTTGCCCGGCTCAGGCAGACGGAAAATCGTACCCCCCACATCGAGCCCACGGGCGATGAGATTCTCGAAACCATTTTCGACGATCCGGCACGCGACGACGGCGCGGCGTGGGAAGATCAGGGCAGCGTTACGCTCTACGCGGCGGTGCGGCCCGATTCCATCGACGCGCTGAAACAGGAATTGGCGGCGATCCAATCGCGCGTGCAGGCGGACGGCATGCCGTTCAAACGTTCCCGGCGCCTTCATTATGCGCGATTTGTGTTCGTTGAGGAGACGATCGACGCCGGACTGGGCCATTGCGGTCCCGGACTCGCCTATCAGGGCGATTTCGACGGACCGCGGAAGAGGCATTTGACCGAACTCGCGGACTTCGCGGCCGATGAGCTGAACCGCATCGGCCGTTTCCTGGTGGACCCCATCGGCCCCGATGCCGCGAGCCGCCTGCAATGGTTGCAGGACCACATCATCCCGGACGCGACATTCTATGTGAACGCGGTCGGGCGTACCGTGCGCCAGATTCGCAGCGAAGCAAGGCTGCGCGCGCGCATCGAGGACTTCCTCGACCAAAACAAGACTCCGATCAGCGACCCGAAATCGCTCCACTGGCACATCCTCGATTTCGTGCGCAGCGAGCCGTCTCTGAAATGGGCGCTCACACCGGTGCGCGATCTGCGCTGGCGCATTCGCCGGACCATCGCGCGGATCGTGCTTATCCTGATCGCTATTCCATTGGTCATTGTCCTTTCGCCGCTGCTGCTGCTGTGGGCCATCGCCATCCGCTGGCATGAGAAGATCGAGCACGGCGAACCTCCGATCCCCGAGCCCGCCCATGTCGCGGAGCTGGCAAACGCCGAAGACGGTACCCTGCAGAATCAGTTCAGCGCGGTGGGTTTCCGCAAAGCCTCCTGGCTTCGGCTGATAAGCCCGGTGATCTTTCTGTGGCTCGCCAAGATCGTCGTGCGCTATTTCTTCGACACGAATAACCTCGCCAATCTGAAGACGATCCATTTCGCCCATTGGACCTTCATCGATGGCAAGCGCCGTATGCTCTTCACGAGCAATTATGACGGCAGCCATGAAAACTATATGGGCGATTTCATCGACATCGTCGGCTGGGGCCTGAATGCGTCCTTCAGCCACGGTGTCCAATATCCGCGCACGCGCTGGCTGATCGTCGATGGCGCCTGGAACGAACGCACGTTCAAGCGGCACAATCGCAACCGCCAGATCACGACTCAGGTTTGGTATGCCGCCTATCCGAACCTGTCGGCCGTCAACATCGCGGAGAATGCGAAATTGCGGGCATCGCTGTCCGCACGCCAGAACGATGGGCAGGGGATCGATTGGTTGAAGCTGTTGCGGCGCGATTGGGGCCGGCCGGCCGCCGCGCCGATCGTACTCGAACGCGAAGACATGCAGGCGCTCCTGACGCGTGGCCACAGCCACCATAAGGCGGCGTGCTTTTTCCTGCTCACATTCGCGGACGGTGCGGACGGGATCGCCGCCGCGAAGCGTTGGCTGAGCGAGCTGATCGCGGACCGCGAGGTGACGATGAACGGCAAGCGCGAGGACCCTTGCGCGCATCTAGCCTTCACCGTCGATGGTCTCCGGCATTTCGGCTGCAGCGAGTCCTTGATCTCCGGCTTTTCAGACGAGTTCCAGTTCGGCATGGCGACGGAGCACCGTCAGCGCCTGCTCGGGGACACCGGTGCGAGCTCGCCACAGCATTGGGAATGGGGACGCCCGGGCGAGAGGCTCCATGCGGTGCTGATGCTCTATACCGCCGATCAGGATGAGCTGACGCGGTTTCGAAATCGCTACGATGTAAGTTTCAAGCAGCATGGCATCCATGCGACGGCGCGCGAGACCACATGGCTCGCCGACAAGAAAGAGCATTTCGGCTTTCATGACGGAATCACCACGCCCCCTATTGAAGGCATCAAGCCCGATCCGGCGTCGAATCTCAGCATCAAGCCGGGCGAGTTCATCTTCGGCTACCAGAACGAATATCACCGCTATCCGACCAGCCCGCTGATCCACCGCGCGCTCGATCCGCAGGGGCATTTGAAGCTCGATGTCGAGGGATCGGGCATGGCCGATTTCGGCCGCAACGGCAGCTATATGGTGTTCCGGCAATTGCGTCAGGACGTCTTCGGCTTCTGGTCCTTCATGGACAGGTGCGCGCACGCGCTCGACGGTGCTTCGGACAAACGCGACTGGATCGCCGCAAAAATGGTGGGTCGTTGGCGCAGTGGCGCCCCCCTGATGCTGACACCCGATCGGGATGATCCGAGTTTGGCGAATTCGGATGATTTCATGTTCCACAAAGCCGATCGCCTCGGATTGCGCTGTCCGGTCGGATCGCACATCCGGCGCACCAACCCACGGGATTCCCTCGATCCCCAGCCCGGCAGCGCGGAGTCGCTTTCGCTGAGCAAGCTGCATCGGCTGCTGCGGCGGGGTCGCACTTACGGCGATTGCCTGGCCGGCATGGACCCCGAAGCCATTCTGGCGGCCGGTGACGACGGCCTGGACCGCGGGCTGCATTTCATTTGCCTCAACGCCAATATCAGCCGCCAATTCGAGTTCGTGCAATCGAGCTGGTCGAACAATCCGCAGTTTGGCGCGCTTTACGACGATGTCGACCCGTTGACCGGGGAACGCGGCCGATATCAGACCAGCAATGGCGCGCCCGGCACGGCGAATTTCACCATTCCTCACGATGCCGGGAGGACGCGTATTCGCGGTATCCCCAATTTCGTCACGATGCGAGGCGGGGCTTATTTCTTCATGCCCGCGATGAGCGCGCTCCGCTATCTGGCGACGCTGCCCTGATGCGCCCCATGCTCTGATTTCGCGCCGGCGAGAATCGCGTCGGCGGCTTTTTCCGCGATCATGTAGACCGCCGCCACGATGAAGAGTCCCGGGATGCGGGGGAACACCGACGCATCGGCCACGCGCAGGCCCTTCGTTCCATGGACGGAGAAATTGCCGTCGAGCACGCCGTTCGCTTCACGCGGCCCGATCGCGCAGGTTCCCGATGCGTGGTGACCCCAGGAATTGTCGCGGACGTATTGGGCAAGCGCATCGTCGCTCTGGATATCGGCGCCCGGTTTTTCTTCGCGCGCAATCTCGCCGCGGGCATTGACGGACGCCATGATGCAGCGCGCGAAGCGAATTCCCTCGACGACGGCTTTCAGGTCCCGTTCTCCGGGATCGTCGCCCTCGTCGAAATAATGAAAATCGATACGCGGCATGTCGCGCGGGTCGGCCGATCGCAAGCCGACGGTGCCGGCGCGGTTTTGCGTGTGGCCCTTCAGGATGGCCCAGGTCAGATAATCGGTATGATCGGCGACCAAACGGGAATAACCGGGGAAATACCCTTCGAATCGCGCAACCAGCGCCATGCAGAACAGATCGGGAGCGGAGAGGTGTTCCGCCGACCGCCGCACGAGGGAGATTGCGGCGCCATTCGAGATGTACATGCCCTGCCGGTTATCGCGCCAGGCGCGATAAAGCGGATCGTCCTGTTCGAAGCGCGCACCGTTGAGCGATTTCCAGGACTGGGTCATGTGGTAGACAACGCCGATTTCGTAACGATCCTGCAGATTCCGGCCGACGCCCGGCAAATCGACACGCACGCAAATGCCGTGAGCGCGCAAATCCTCGGCCGGCCCGATGCCCGACAGCATCAGCAGTTGCGGCGTATTGAATGTGCCGCCGCAAACGATCACCTCGCGGCGCGCGTGGACACGTTGTTTCCGGCCTGGCCCGTCTGCCGGCATCGCATGGGCGCGATAAAGATTTTCGCCTTTCAGATAATCCACGCCGATGGCGCGATTGTCCTCGTCGAACACGATCGCGGTTGCGAGCGCGTTGGTTTCGATGCGCAACCGGCCGGGGCAGCGCGCCGCCGCGTCCAGCACGCGTTCGCGGGCACCGCCGCGCGCATGTCCGCGCGTGGCGAGCGGGGTGTAGCAGACGCCCTCGAAACGTCCACGGCTGACGCGCCGATTGTTGGGATCGGCCTCACCCTTGATCAGCCGCCACAGCGCACGCAGGGGTTTGGGGGCGCGCGATACGCTTGCCCATGTGCTCGCGCGCACAAAATGGGTCATCGCATCGTCCCGGAACACCACGCGGGGCAGCGCGACCTGCGTTTGCAGCCAGCCGGCCCAGCCATGGCCGGTCGGGTTAAAGCCAAGCCACGCCAGGACACGCCAAAATGGATGATAGCGGCAGTCTTCGATGCGGTGGAAATAACGCCGCATCTTCGCGGCACGCCAGCTCTTGTCTCCCGTCAACTCCGCGATGCCGTCCCAATCCACATCGTGCGGCGCCATGAAGATCATCGCATTATGCGCGGTACAGCCGCCCAACGTGCCGGCGCGCGGGTAATAAATGCCCTGTGGCGTGCATTTGGAATCGCGCTGCTGACGGGCCGTGCCGGTATAATGGTTGACGAAGAAGTCCCATCGCATCGCCGGGTTCTCCGACGCGAACGTATGAAAGGCCGGAACCTCGTAATCCCCCGGCAGTCGCGCGGCATCGATTGCGCCACTGTCGCTGCCCGCTTCGAGCAGCACGACGCGCATTCCCGCTTCGGCGAGGCGCGCGGCCACTGTACCGCCGCCGGCCCCCGAACCGACGACGATGTAGTCGTACTCCATCTCGCCGGCAGCCATTATCTTTGCGAGAATCGATTCAGAGGGTTTTGAGGAAGGCGATCAATGCGCGTTTGTCGTCGTCGCTGAGTGCGGGCTCGGTTCCGAAAGCTTTCTCATCGGCGGAAAGACCCTCCTGCTCGTTGAACGCGGCAGTCCCGAAATAATGCCCGCGATTGACGACGAAGTCCGGACATTTGCTCAGCGCCAAGAAGGGGGCGCGCACGCTGGCAAGTTTTTGCCGCAGCGCGTCGTCGCCGATCTGGTTGGCGGTCGCGATTGTGGGCGCGTTGCTGACGAGCGCAGCGGTCAATTTTAGGAGATTTGCCGCATGTTCGGCGGGATTGTCGCCGTCTTCGGGGCGCAGCTTGGTGTTCGCGAGCAGCCCCACCGGCGTTCCCGCCGGAATCGGACCGATCGGGATGCTTCCCGCCTGCGCGAATGAACCCGCAAGCGGCCGCAGGGCATCCGGCAAATAGCCGACGGGTATGTAGACATAGCTCCGCTCCGTCGTGCGGTCGATGACGCCCGGCAGCTTGTCGCCCAGAACCGTGTCGCGCTTGCGCTTTTCGGGCCACAACATCTCTTCGATGGATTCGTTGAATGCGCTCATCCGGCCATCGACGGAAGGGTCCTGATTGAATGTTCCGACACTGTTGTTCAACAGATAGGGCGCCGACGACCACAGCGCGATGAGTGAAGGCGGACGCGTGTAGCCGCGGCCCCCGGCGGGCATTTTGTATGGCACTTTATCGCCGGTATAGGGATCGTAAGTCGTCACCGTGCCGACCGACGGGAGGTTTTTGTAGGACTCCGATGTGAAATTGTCCCAGACGTTGCCGCGAATGCCATTGGTCGCTAGCGGGCTGCATGCGTTGGTCCGCAACAGCGTGACCGGGATGCGTGCGTCGGTGGACAGAAAATTGCCATCGAGAAAATCGGGCGCATGCACGATGGCGTTCATTTGCGTTTTGTAATCGGCCGTCTGGGTGTAGGCCCAATAGCGCTTGAAGCAATCGAGATAATTGGGCCCGATGCAATTGGCGATCGAACGGTCGGGAGGAACCGGCGGCGCTTTGCTGGAATGGCATCGCGCGCAGGTCTCGGCGAACACAGTTTTGCCGCGGTCGAGCACCGCGGCGCTGTCGGCGAGATATTTATCGCCCCCGGGCGCTTCCTTCAGATGGTCCGGTACGGTCGATTTGAGGAAGAACAGTGCGGTGTCCGGCGTTCCGGCTTCGGTCGCCTGCCAATAGCTGGAATTTTTTTCCGCATCGGCAATCGCGATTGGGGTGATCGGCTTGCCGCCCACCACCGGATTGAAATGCAGCAGCCATTCCTCACTGAACAATCCGATGTTGAGATAAACACGGTTGAGCGCGCCAAGCCCGCCTACGGAGTCGGCGCCGTCTTTCAGCACATGCGGCGTGAACACCGTGTCCGGCTTCTGAAACAGATTGTTGAGCGCGGCGGTCCGGGGAAAATCGTTGAACTGCTTGTTGTTCAATTCGCCGCCCGCGAGTTTCTCCTGGGCGATGCGCAAACCGATGGCCAGCCGCGTGCCGAGATCGTAAATCGCATTCATCGTGCGGGCATTGTTGATGCTGTCGGTCGAGACCAGCGAGGTGTCCATGGTTCCGGGCCGGTAGGTGCGGACGAGCTGGTACATGAAGTTCGACGTATTCGCCGAATAGATGAAAAGGCGGTCGACCCACATATATTGTGCGCCCACGGTCGAACTGAGATCGGCGAATTGCGGATGGGCGGCATTGGCCGGGGGATGGACCGGATTGGGTCCGACATGGCAAAAGCCGCAGCTCATCCCGACGCGATAGGGACGGACGAGCTTCGGATTATTATAATAGGCCGGGTCGGTATAATATTTTTGGGGATCCCAGTTCTTCTTCGCCGTCTCGTCGAAATCCGGATTGGGAAACAGCCGCAAGCCCACAATGCCGGACGCGTAGCCGTAATAGGAGCCCACCGGAACGGTCGTGCCGCGCGCGCCGATCTTCACGCCCGGATATTTGGTCTCGTTCTCGAAAGGGTCCGCCGCCGCGCAGCCGGGATCCTGCGAAGGATCGCGAACATCGAGATAGAGACCGAAGCGGTTGGGATCGGGTCCCGCCGCATCCTTGAAACAGGGCTCGTTGATCAGCCCGAGCCAGGCCCATCTCTTGTCGCGGCTGTTGGAATTGGTCTGGCTCGGATGGGATGTGACGATCTTCAAAAGATCGAAAGAGCCGAAAGTATAGCCCGTCATCTTGTCCCAAAAACGGTCATTGCCGCCGGACCACACCAGCCACATGTTGCGGCCCTTGATCTCGTCAGGCGAGAGGGCGAGGCCGCGATCCATGTCGCGGAAATAATCCTCTTCGGCATGCGGGAAAGACGCCGCATCGCGGCCCGCCAAGCGCGCTTCGTCCAGCACATGGCCCGGTCCCGTTTCGCCCCTGTTGCAGGCAGCGAGCATCAACAATGCCGAAAGAAGCATTGCCCGGCGGATGAACGTCACGATTGGCAGCATCGTTTTCCCCAGCGCACGAATCCCAGCGGTTCGCTTGCCGCGATAGGCCGGACGGACCGTTAACTATGAGAGCAGAACATAATCCCGCTCGCCAGGAAAATCACTTGGCATCCAGGAAATCGTGGAATTTGCTCAGCGGCGGGGGCCGGTAATCGGCGAGCTTGGTCCAGCGTGTCCGCGCGGCGTCGGAAATCTCCGTTGTGCTGGCCGGTCCACCGCGGTCGCCTTCGCCGGCGGCTTCGATGACGAGGGTCCCGATCGTACGCTGTACGGCGACAAAGGGCGCGCAGCAATCGGCCGTGGGCGGAAGGTCTAAGACGTCATCGTTGAATTCCAGACCGGCCGCGGCCGCGCCTTCCGCGATCCAACGCATCGGCACAATCGACAGGCCGCCGTCGTCTTCGCCGCCGCCGACGCCGGAATGCCGGCCCGGAAACCAGATCTGTTGGTAAGGACGCTTTTCGTAGGGAAGATTGCCGGCAAAGGCATTGATGTTGAGAGAATCGATATTGTCCCACAGCGTCGGTACGAAGGTCGAACGCCGTTCATCGATCGAGACGGCGTGGCGAGCGCTCAAGACGAAGCGCGACAGGGTCGTATCGTGGAAACGATATTTGTTGTCCACCAGCGATGAAAATGGCAGCGCCGTTGGAATTCCGAGCGAGCCCACCGTGTCCCACACGCCGACATATTGAAGATGTCCCCAGAACGCGGGCGCGGCATTGAGTTGCTTGGCGGTATCGACCGGATCCGCCCCGCGCTGTCCAATAAAGGCATCGGCGGGGTAACAAAAATCCTCTTTGAATTTTGCCACCTCGGGGGCTTCCGATGTGCTGTTGCGATAGAGGTCCATCGCGCGATCCGCCTCGCCGACATGTTCGCGGCGGAGAATCCAGCAACGGCGCAGCAGGCCCGCCAGACTGCGCGCGGTATAGGCGCCACGCGAAAACCCGAAAATGAAAATCCGGTCGCAAGGCGAGAAATTCAGGCACAAGGCAATATAGGCATTCAGGATTTTGTCATCGAGCCCTTTGCCGATGCTGCCACCGATGAGCTTGGTTGCGCCGTCCAAGACACCTTGTCCGACACCGACGCCCGTGTCGTAATAGACGAATTGCTCGCAAGCGGGCGTTTTGTCGGTGGCCTTGGTCTGCGCCGCGACGCTGCGGGCAAGGCGAGCGACATTGGTGGGGACGTTTTGCGTGAGATCCTGCCAGGTGCCATCGCAGAAAATCGCTATGTTCTTCATCGCGGGAACCTGCCTGTCGTCTGAGTGGACGTCGCGAAATGTGCCCGAACTCGCCCGTATGATAAAGCAGATTCTGGAGCGTGGCTGTGATGCCGGAGTGCGCCAATCGGCATATGCGCATGCGATATGCGAAACGCGTTGCGGCACGGCGCGTTATCTTGCCTGCCAGCCGGTTGCGCCTGTCCCTCTCATGGGGCGCTCACACGCGAGAAACGATGCCAATATGAAAATCGATCAAAACTTCGACGCGCGGTCCGTCACCATACCCGTAGGGGAAGCGATCGAACTTAGCCTTCCGGAGAATCCGACCACGGGGTTCCGCTGGGCCCTGATTGGCACGGGCGCTCCGGTCTGTGCGTTGAAAGCAGACGATTTCGTCCCCTCGAGCCAAAAACCGGGGGCGGGCGGAACGCACAATTTCACGTTTCTGGCACACCAATCCGGTGAGACGACGATCTCGCTTCGCAATCGGCGCAAATGGGGAGACGCGGACACCGGGCGTGATTTCACACTGAATGTCCGCGTCTCGTCCTGAATTTACGCCGTCCCAGGGGATTGAATCATCCGGACCGTCCAAAAATCATCCGCGAGATTTGTGTCGGTGAGATAGGCATAGGGTATGGTGAAATAACCGCTCATGCCCCATTTGGGGCCCCAGGAATTGCGCACGGTGAAACGCTGCTGCGCATCGTCGTAACCCACGGCGATGACCGCGTGCCCGCCAAGCAGTTTTTCCTTGGGACCGGGCATCATGACTTTGCCGGTTTTTGCAACCGCGTCGCTTTCGAATCCCTCATACACGCTGAAACCGAAGACGAAGGGATATCCCGAGGCCAAGCAGCCCTTGAGTTGAGGCGCAGTCGCCACAAGCCGTGAATATTGTGTGGCGCGATTGGCTAGCGCGGCTTTAACGCAAGCCGCGGGCGGCGCTTTCGCGAACTTCGTGATGTCGTAGGGCCATGAATTGGCGCCCTCTTCAAAACAGACGCCGACCTTGGCGATGGACTTTATTCCGTCGCGTATCTGCGCGCCATTGTCTTGCGCGACCGAATTTTCCATTACCCGCTCATTGTAATAGATGAACAGCCGCGAAGGGGTCAGCGTGCCGGCGCTGGTCATTTTCTGCTTGATCCGGTCGAACTGAACGGCGCACGCAATCGCATTGCCGGTACAGCTTCCGAGCTGACCCTGGTCGTAAATCGTTTTAGGGCATTGGCTGCGCAAGTCGGCTTTCACCGGTAAGGCCCCCAGCGAAAACAGCGGCGCCGCATACAGATGGTCCCGTGCGTCCGGAAGATCGGGCACCCAGCCGAATTTCTTAATACGTTGCACAGGCAAGGGTTCTTCAGCCATTCGTCTCTCCTACATTTACGTGGGACGCACGCCTGATCAGGCGATGAAGCATCCTAGCCATAGATGCCGGGATTTTGGAATAGATCGTGTCGAGCGCCGGATTTGATTGGGCGATGATATGTTTGTATCTTGCAGCGCGTCGTCACCGGATATTTTCTCCGCACTCGGACGCCGTCTTTTTGTGCAGCGTCGTTTCTTCGAATTGCAAATCGGGAGGGTGCCATGAAGATTTATCTCTGGGCCGCGATGGCACTTGTGGCCGGATTTGGCGTCGCGGGCGCGTCCGCACAGGATGGCGCGAACACGATCGACTCCCACCTGAGGGCCGCAAAGGCCGCAGCCGAATTCGACTATACCGGGACGCTGGCCCGCACGTGCGTTCTGCCGCAGACGGGTCCCGGCCGGGACGTGGCGCCGGGGCCCGCGCCGGCGCGCGAGACCTGGTTCACCGAACCGGCCAAGGTATTCGACAATCTTTATTTCGTGGGGACGAAGATTCATTCGTCCTGGGCGCTGACGACGAGCGACGGCATCATCCTGCTCGACACGCTGTACGAATACGCATCCGGCGAAGCCATTGTAGGCGGATTAAGAAAGCTCGGCCTCGATCCGGCGAACGTCAAATACGTCATCATCTCGCATGCGCATGGGGATCATGTCGGCGGCGCCAAGCTGATGCAGGACCAGTTCCATTCGCGCATCGTCATGGGAGCGCCGGACTGGGATTCCATCGAGCAATCCAAAAACCAGTATCCGAACGGAAAACCCAAACGCGATATCGTCGCCGCCGATGGCCAGAAGATCACCCTCGGCGATACCAGCGTAACACTGGTGCTAACGCCCGGTCATACGCCCGGCACCGTTTCGATGATCTTCCAGGTGAAGGATAATGGCAGGCCGCTGACGGTCGCGTATTCCGGGGGCACGGCATTCAATTTCGTCAATGACGTGCCGCATTTCGAGACCTATATCAATTCCCAGCGCAAAATGGCCGCCGCCGCCGCGAGTGCCGGCGCGACGATCATCATGTCGAACCATTCGGAATTCGATAATGCGGTGACGAAGGTCAAGCTCGTTTCGGCACGCAAGGCCGGCGAGCCGCATCCCTTCGAAGTCGGCCGCGACGCGGTGGCGCGTTACTTCAAGGTCATGGAGGAATGCGCCCAGGTGGCCCGGCTGAAGCTCATCAAATAGGAGTCTCAGAGACTCGCGGCCAGGTCCCTGACATGATCGGCAATTGCGAGCGATGATGTCAGGCCCGGCGATTCGATACCGTAGAGCGCGATGATTCCCGCCGCGCCGTGCTCTCCCGGCCCGGCGATTCTGAAATCCGGCCGCGGCGTGCCTTGCGCGTGAATCTTGGGGCGTATTCCGGAATAGGCGGGCTCCAATGTCCGGTTCGCGATGGCGGGCCAATAACGGCCGATGGCACGATAGAATTGTCCGGCGCGATTGGGGTCGACATCGTAATTCTCCGTTTCGATCCATTCGGCGTCCGGCCCGAAGCGTCCCTGCCCGGAAAGGTCGCAGGTGTAGTGAACGCCCAGGCTGGCGGTCTCCGGAATCGGATAGATCAGGCGCCGAAACGGAGGCTTTCCCGTCAGCGCGAAATAATTGCCTTTGCACAAATAGGGCGTGGGCACCGAGGACAGGGCGAACGCGCGTCCGAGACGGCACGCGTCGAGACCGGCGGCGATCACCACGGTCTTGGCGAGGATTTCCGTCGCATCGGGACCTCCGATCCTCACCAATACGCCATCGCTGCGGCTGCGCCCGTCTTCGACCGGCGTTTTCAGCGCGATCACGGCGCCATGGGCTTCGGCATCGCCCCGAAGCGCAAGCATGAGAGAGTGCACATCGACGATGCCGCTATTCGGGGAATAAAGCGCTTGCGCGCAATGCAGTTCCGGCTCCATGCGCATGGCGTCCACACCGGAGATCAGCTCCAGTCCCGCAACCCCGTTGGCGTTGCCCAACCGGTACAGCTCGGCAAGCGCGCGTTCTTCATCCGCATTGACCGCGACGATCAGCTTTCCCACCATCCGAAAGGGGACATTATGGGACGCCGCGAATGCCCGGAGCATCGCGTTTCCGGCGACGCAGAAACGGGCCTTGAGGCTGCCGGTCGCGAAATGCATCCCGGCGTGGATCACCTCGCTGTTGCGTGATGAAATTCCGGTGCCGATCGCGCCCTGCGATTCCAGGACCACGACCTCGCGCCCCGACAGAGCGAGCGCGCGGGCGATCGCCAAGCCGACAACGCCCGCGCCGATCACCGCACAATCTATGCGCTCCATGCAGCCGTCTCCGGTTTGAAAAAATGAGTGTCCGTCGACCCACAAAAAACGGCGCGTGCTATTCCAGCGATCACGCCATCAAGCACGCGGCCGCCGATTGCCGCCGGTCTTATAGCAGAAGCGGTGTCATCGCGAATTTCCGCTTTATGTTCCCCATCTCCCCCGGCGAGGCGTTTTAACGCGGATCGCCAAGCCATCCGCGAACGACGCCGCCATAGGTGTGCGGGGCGGGCGGCTCTGGAACCCGGACACGGACTCCCGCCATTCCGGTCCACGCTTTGTGGACGATGTTATAATCGCCTGTATCGGCCGGTTCGTCCGGCTCGCGATAGGCCATCCAACGGTCTGCCGCCGAATGAAAAAGCTTCAGCAGATATCGCGTGCCATCGCGCAATTGCAGATCGTTTTGCTCCGTGCAGCCATATTCGCGGAACAGGTCCACAAACTCCGCCGTCAGATCGAGCTCGCCCATCTGCAATACGGCATAAAAATTCTCGCGCAGAAAACGGTACAAGCCGGGCGCATCCGCAATGTAAATTCGATAGCGGCCATAGCCGGTTGGAATGTAGGCGATGTGGGTTGCGAGATAGGCCGTATCGTAGAACGTCTTGTTCCTTGCCCCATCGGGATAGGCGCTCGCTCGCGGGAACGGGTAGCGCTGAAGATAGCGCCAAAGCGCGGGGGGAAGATCGCGGGCGGCAGCGGGCAATTCGATGCCCGGAATCGTCTGGGCATCGGTAAAGGTGATGCTCCACATCACCAGATCCCAAATATCGTCCGTGGAGGCGTTTGGGGCGACTAGGATTTGGCGATAGTCGTGACCCAGAACCGCATCGAGCGAGCCGCACGCGCGATATGCGGCATTCGTGAGCGCCACCATCGCCGACACATTCGCATCCTCCGGCGATAAGAGGGCGTGCGCGTGGACGGTCAGTGGCAGCAAGGACGGAAATTCCTTGCAGGTGACCGTGGCGGGGCCGCGCTCGCGATAGCGCGCCATCAACGGCGTCAGGTTTCGGCGCGCCAGGTCGCGCGCCGCATTCCGGAGGGCTGGCATATTCGATGCCGCATAGGAAGCATCTATGGCGGATTCCACCGCGTCGCTTCCGAGCGTTGAGACCGCTGTGGGCCGGGTGGAAAAAAGATCGTTCAGTTCACGCAAACCCGTCTTCACGGCGTATTCGGCATCCTGCGTTTCGGCGGCTGACCAGGGTGCGGCGTTCAAACGCTTCTGCATCTCGCCGGATGGCCGCCAGCTCTGCGGCATTGCATCGGGAGAAAGCACACACAGCGGCTCTTCATGCCCGGCAGTGCAGCCATGAGCCAACAGCAGCGACGACACGAGCGCGAAAGACGCGCCCGCGCGATAAATTTTGTGGCGCTTCAATACGGCGAAGAAATTGTTCATGCCCGGTGCCGCCAGCAGGGATGCGGACGGCAGCATTGCTGAAGCCCGCGAGACAAATCAATCCGCCACCGCCGGTTATGGACTCTGGATTTTATCCGCTGTCAGTTCGGCTTGGCGAATTCCGCCGCGACGTAATCGGCCACCTTCGTCCGCCTGAAATCCGGTGCGCGCGGATGGGCGGGATAAAGCGTGGCATCGCGCGCGATGCCGGAGAGCGAGATTTGCGGTGTTCTCGGCACAGCCGGGCCGTAGATTGCGACAATCGCCTCCAATTGCTGCCGGTTTGCTTGTGCCGCGGCGCCGGAGGCGATAATGGCATCGACCGTCGTTTTTGAATCGGAATGGATCAGAATTTGCGCGCGCGCGATGGCACGCGCAACTGCGGCAATCAGCGCCGGGTTGGCACGTGCTTGTGCGCGCGTGGTCGCTAAAGCGTGGATCTGTCCTTTGGCGAGCGCCTCGACCTCGCCCGCCGAATTGTCCGCGATCAGAATGGCGTGATGTTGTACCAGCGCGGTTTCGAGATAGGGCGTATGGGCGAACAGGGCATCCACACGGCCATCGGCAAAGGCCCGGAGCTGATCGGGGCCGGCAACAACGACAAGCTGCAAATCCTTGTCCGCGTTCATGCCGGCCGAAGCAAAGAGGATGCGCAGCCGTGGCGCCACCTCGCTTGCCAGACCGACCTTGAGTCCGGCGATTGTCCGCAAACGCTCGCGCAACGATGCATTGGCGCGGATTTTCCGGGCTTCTCCGATATCCTGCCGGACAATCAGGTTGATGGGTTCATTGGCGAGGAGACTCGCGAATAGCACAATCGGCTTTTGTTCCGCCATCATGCCCAGAAACATGGGCGGCGGCAGAAGCGCCACATCCGCCTCGCCTCTTAACAGCAGATCCCCCGTATTTCGAGGCGTCGAAGCGGCAACAATGCGCGGCTCCAATCCTTCCTGCTGAAAATACTTCGCGCCCAGTGCGACCCAGAGCGTGAGGAATTGCAGGTTGTTCGTGCTGGGGACTTCGATACGGACCGGCATCCGGTCTGGCGCGGACGATCCGTTCTGCGCGGAAAGCGCCGCCAAAGCGATTCCCGTCAACGCCAATCGTCTTACCCATTTACGGATCGAAAAACGCAACGCCACGTGAAGCCTCTCATTGCCGATGCACGACGGTAAACGATACCCGGAAATATGCTCGAAAAAACAACGCGCAGTCCTATGAGGTTGAATCCGTATGGCTGTCCTCACTTTTGTCTTCGGCCCAAGCAAGCTCCGTGGACGCACAACCGGGCCATGGTCTTAGGCCTTGAATATCGGCGGGAGACCGTGATATTCAAACGAATATAACAAATAATTTAGAGAGATTGTAATGCCAAGGGGCCGGTTTTGTTGCGAGTGGGACGAAGTCGCCTTCAGGGCGCCTCGCGTTGGCCGGGCATCCGCAATCTTGCGCTATGGCGCGGTATTTCTGTTCTTGGCCGTTCTCACGGTCTCCGCGCGTGCGGCAGAGTCTCGGGTCGTCGTCCTCACCTCCTATCCCGACGAACTGACGAGCGCTTACGAAAAGGCATTCGAGCAGGCCCATCCCGGAATCGATGTGCAGATCGTTTGGCAGCAAGGCCGCGACGCGATGGCCACGTTGAAGAAGCCGGATCATGGCGGCATCGATGTTTATTGGGCGCCTGCGCTTTTCAATTTCCCGGCATTGGCGCAATCCGGGACATTTGAAAAATTCCAGGTCGATCGCAGTCAGGTGCCGGGCCATATCGGCGCGGAAGCCATTTCGGATTCGAACGGATATTTC
>DASYEG010000031.1:0-3847 GCA_036499145.1 Micropepsaceae bacterium
ACCAGACCTGAGCAATCCAGGCCGGCGGCCGTCTTGCCGCCCCAGAGATAGGGCACCCCCAGAAATCGCTCGGCCATGTCTACCCAATCGGGAACCTGCGCACCCAGCGGCGCCAGATGGCCCGCGAAGACGTAGCCTGCATTGCTCAGACGCACAAAACGCCCATCCTCTTCGGCGACTGCGACCTTGGCGTTCAGGGGCAGCATGTCGCGCGCGCCCTTCTTCACGTCCGGAGCATTCAGCAGAGGAGTGCTCAGCACGATCACTCGATGCGTAGGTGGGCAGGATGTACCGACGCTACCGGCTCGCGCATAACCGACATAGCCGTCGAGCGCGGCCTGGCCCCAGACCCAGCCATGCTTTTCTTCGTAGACGGTGAATTCCTCGCCGAACAGAAGCTGCGTGCGCAGCCCGGCGGTCTCGGTGGGCGCCGCTTGCAGGCCCGTGACGCCGCGTGTCACCTGCCCCGTGCGTCCTTCGACGAACTTCGCCGCCGTGACCTTGCCTTCGAGGTGCGCGGCCGCGAGATCGAGGCGCGCCGGTGTCACCCGCTTGTCGAAATCCACGTCTATCGGTCCTCGTAGCGCGCCCGGATGACGGCGAACATGGCGCGAATGGCGTTGGCTTCCGCGCCCTTGCGCCGTCCCGGTTTCGGCCGGTCTACCCAGGCCGGAATATCGAAATGCGCCCAGCTTTGGGTTTTCGTGATGAAGCGGTTGAGAAACAGAGCCGCCGTGATCGCGCCAGCGAGCGGATAATCCGGTGCATTATTGATGTCGGCGATCTGGCTGTCGATCGCCGCCTCGTAGGATCGCCATAAGGGAAGGCGCCAAACCGGATCGTTTTCCTCGGCGCCGTGACGCATCAGATCGGCGGCGAGCATTTCATCGTCGGTGAAAAAAGGCGGCAGTTCCATGCCGGTCGCAGCCCGCGCCGCGCCGGTGAGGGTCGCCAGGCAGAACATCAGGTCCGGCCTCTCGGTATCGGCTTCGGCGAGCGCATCCGCCAGCACCAAGCGCCCTTCCGCGTCGGTATTGCCGATCTCGACGAACAGCCCCTTGCGGCTGGGGAGCACGTCGCCGGGGCGATAGGCCGAACCGGAGACGCTGTTCTCCACCGCCGGCACCATCACGCGCAGGCGCACGGGAAGCTTCGCGTCCATGATGGTCCGGGCGAGGCCAAGCACGCAGGCAGCACCCCCCATGTCTTTCTTCATGGTCGCCATGCCGGAGGCGTTCTTCAAATCGAGTCCGCCCGTGTCGAAACAGACACCTTTGCCGACGAGCGTCACCTTGGGATGGGAGCTATCGCCCCAGACGAGGTCGATGAGCCGGGGGGTGCGCACGCTGGCGCGGCCCACCGCATGGATCATCGGATAATTCGCAGCGAGCAAGGCATCGCCCGCCGTCACGCTAAGCCGCGCGCCGAAACTTTCCCCAAGCGAACGCGCCGCCTGTTCCAATTCGTCCGGGCCCATGTCGTTGGAGGGGGTGTTGATGAGGTCGCGGCCCAGGAACACGCCTTGAGCGACGCGCGATATCGTCTCGCCATCGACACCTGCGGGCAGCACCAGACGCGGCGGTTCGCGGCGGCTGGATTTCTTGTGCTTGCGGTAACGGTCGAAGGCATAGGTGCCGATGGCCCACGCATAGGCCGCGCGCGCCCCGGAAAAAGCGTCCGGCACATCGCCCAGCGTATAGAGACCCTGCGGCAAACGTTCGGAGAACAGCGCCAGCGCATGGGGATCGCGTCCCGTGCCCAAGCCAAGCACCGCCTCGCCGAGGGCGCCCGTTTCTGCGGGCACCAGGACAAGTTCGCCTTCCTTGGCGGAGAATCCCGTTGCTTTCAGCCAGCGTGCTTGGGCCGGCTCACGCGCGCCGAGGAATTTCTCGAGATCCTTGGGAAGCACCGCATGCAGCATGACCGGCGTGACCGCACCGGCGTCGGTCTGGTTCACGAAAATGCTCAACATGAAAGGTTTGAATCTCCCGGCTGAAGCCGCTCTTATAAGAGCGGTAAGACGTCTTTCGCAATCGGCAACCGAAACCCAAGATGACCGCGCGCTATACGCTTTTCATCGGCAGCAAGAACACATCGTCCTGGAGTCTAAGACCGTGGCTCGCCATGAAAATGGCGAAACTCCCATTCGAGGACGTGCTGATCGTACTCCGCCAGCCCGAGACCAAGGAACAGATCAAACCGCATTCGCCATCGGGCAAGGTGCCGGCACTGCGAATCGCGGACGGGGCCACCGTGGAAACCGTTTGGGACAGCCTTGCGATCTGCGAGACACTGGCCGAACGCCATCCCGATGCGCGGATGTGGCCGCAGGATGCAGCCGCACGGGCGCACGCCCGCAGCATCGCCGCCGAAATGCATTCGGGCTTTGCCGATGTGCGCAATGTCCTTCCCATGGACATCGCCACACGCCATCCGACACCCAGGCTCGATGATTCCACGCAGACGCAGATCGCGCGCATTGTCGCGGTCTGGGAAGAGACGCTTTCGCATTACGGAAAGGACGGCGGGTTCCTCTTCGGTCCATTCACGATCGCCGATGCCTTCTACGCGCCCGTGGCCACGCGCTTCGAGACCTATGGCATCGCCTTGCCGCCCGCGGCGCAGGCCTACGCGCAACGTGTCCTGTCGCTCGGTCCGATGCGCGAATGGGAAGCGGCGGCAAGAGCGGAAAAAACGGCAAGCCCGTCGGAGCGGCCATAACAGCCGGGCATTATCAGGTTCTTCCGGAGCCGGACCTTGCGGGAAGCGCAGCCTTTTGCGCTGGTTTCAACAGGCCCGCTTCGGTGAAAAACCGCGCCGCGCCGGGATGAAGCGGGGCCATTCCGGCTTTTGCGCCGTAAGTCTCGTCCAGGAAATGCGTTCCCAGTTTTCCGGCTGTCAAGGTCGCGCGGTTGGCCGGATTGTACAGCGCCTTCAGCATTCCGTAGATCAGTGCGTCAGGTTCGGATGCATCCGTGATCCATAGCGCATCCACGCTGACCGTCTCGAGATCGGGCGTGTTGGCGTAAGTGCCCTTTGCGATCACATGCGGCGAGAGAAACGATTCCTTCGCGAGGAGACGCTTCAAACCGTCGCCATCGATCGGCACCAGGACAGCGACATCTTCGTCCAGCAATGGCTGCAAGAGATTGACCGGCGTGCCGCCGACAAAGAACAGCGCGTCGAGCTTTCCCGCCTGTAGCAGGTCGACAGCCTTTTCGGCGGAATCGTAATTCGCAATGATGGATTTCTCCGTGAGCCGGTAGGCGGCCAGCACCGCGCGCGCGGTCACGATGGTGCCCGAGCCTTCGCTCGACAACGAAACGCGCTTGCCGCGCAGATCGGCAACCGATTTGATCTTCGCGCCCTTGGCCGCGATCAGATGCAAGTCCTCGCCATAGAGATTGGCGATGACACGAACGTCCTTCGTGGGGCCGGCTTTGCGGAACGGACCCTGCCCCGCCATCGCGAGGGCGATCACGTCGGTCTGGGCCAGGCCCGATGTCACCATCCCGCTATTCACCGCAAGCACGTTGGCAATTGAGCCCTGAGACGCACGGGTGGACACGATGAGACCCGACGGCCCGCAAATGTTCGCGGCCTCGCAACGTCCGACGCCGGGCGGATGGCTCAGAAGCTGAGCCAGCATCGAACCGATGGGGAAATAGGTTCCTGTCGTGGAGCCGGTAGAGATCTGGAAGGCGATCCGCTGCGGGTTGTCGGTGATTTGGGCGGTGGCCGCGATGGCGAGCGTCAGCGACACGCCAAGAGCGAAGATCGCTCCGGTCGCAAGGCTCCAAGAGACTCGTCTCTTCGCTTGCATGACGCTGTATAGAACAGACCCATT
>DASYEG010000032.1:0-2503 GCA_036499145.1 Micropepsaceae bacterium
GATAAATTCCTTCCGCTTCCTTGCGGTGCTTGAGGAAGATCTTCTTCACATGGGCATAGACCAGTTCGCCCGACAGATTGCCGACATCGTGGAACGGCACATCGATCCCTTCCATGCCCAGAACATCGAAACCCGCATCGACGAAATAGCGTCCAAAGGTTTCGTTGATCTTGCCCGAAAAATAGGAGGCGCCGACAAAGCGCTTTATCTTCAGCGCGTTCAGCGCCCGGATATGATTCGTGCCCGAGGTGAAGATGGGGGTCTTATACTTCTTCTCCCATTTCTTGATCAACTCGGCCTCGCCCTCATAGCCGAGCACCATGAAGGGCGGCGCCCCTTCGGGATGGATCAAATCCACCTCGTGTTCCGCGAGCTTGGCGATCAACGGTTCATAATGCGGGATGATGCGCGTGAATTCCTCACGCGCGCCCTTCTGGATGTCGAGGAAGAGGGGAATAATCCCCACGCCCTCGGGCAGGATGCGGCACAATTCCTCAACGGAGCCGGGGCGCATGGTCGGCTTAATGTTGCCGACGACGCCGCGCCAGGATGTGAAGGCCAAATTCGTCCCCTTTTCGGATTCGTATAAAAGCTGGCCGAAATTAGGAGGTTTGAGGGGCGGTTTCCAGGCGCTTTCTTAAGTGCGCGTCAACGGCCTTGTTGCCCCATTGTTCCTTCTATAAACCGCTCCCCACACAGGCAATCGCATCAGAAAGCCGCTATGGGCCGCTATCGTCTGACCGTGGATACCGGAGGCACGTTCTCCGATTTCGTCTATTGGAACGAAGACACGGGCGAGATCTTCGTCGCCAAGCTGCCGTCCACGCCCGACGATCCGTCGCGCGCGATCCTGGCGGGCGTGGAAACACTGCTCGCCCGCGGCGTGGCGGCAGCCGATATCGGTTATTTCTGTCATGGGACCACGGTCGGCACCAATGCGCTCCTGGAAGGCAAGGGCGTGCGCACCGGCCTTCTGGTGACCAAGGGGTTTCGCGGCATTTACGAAGTGGCGGAGCAATGCCGGCCGCATGGTTCGGCAATCTTCGATATTTTCTACGACCGCCCGCCGCTGCTGGTGCCCGAAAGCCTGACCGGCGAAGTGGTGGAACGCATCACCGCCACAGGCGACGTGCTGCTCGCGCTCGACGAGGCCGCGTTGCGCAGAACGGTACGCGAGCTTCGCGGCCAAGACCCTCAGGCGATTGCCGTGTGCCTGCTGTTTTCGTTTCTGGCGCCCGAGCATGAGGAACGCGCCCGCGCCATCATCGCCGAGGAAATCCCGGGATGCGCGGTATCGCTGTCCTCCGACATCGTGCCGCAGATCCGCGAATATTACCGGCTGTCGACCACGGTGATTAACGCCTATCTCGAACCGATCCTGGCGCGCTACATCGGCAATCTGGAGGAGAGGCTCGCCGGAGCAGGGCTGACGACGCGGCAGACATACATCATGCAATCCAATGGCGGCATGGCGACCTTCGCGGCGAGCGCGAAAAAGGCGGTGGCGACGGTACTTTCCGGACCGGCGGGCGGCATCACCGCCAGCGTGCAGACCTGCCGCACCACCGGGCTTTCCAACCTCATCACTTTCGACATGGGCGGCACGTCCTGCGATGTCGCGCTCATCAAGGATGGCGAGGCGGCGGTGCAGAACCGCGGCAAGATCGAAGGGCGCGATATTTCGCTCCCCATGATCGACATCAATACGGTGAGCGCGGGCGGCGGCACGCTCGCGCGCGTGGACCGGTTCGGGCAGCTCGAAGTCGGGCCGCAAAGCGCGGGCGCCGTGCCCGGACCTGCCTGCTATGGTCGTGGCGGCGCCGAGCCCACCATCACCGATTGCAATGTCGTGCTCGGTTATCTGGGCGCGGACAATTTCCTGGGCGGCAAGATGCGGCTCGACATCGAGGCGGCCTGTCGCGTGGTAGAGACCATCGCGCGCCCGCTGAAGCTCGGCGTAGCGGATGCCGCCGAAGGCATCGTGCGCATCATCGATGTGAAGATGCAGGAAGCGATCAAGGCGATCTCCACCATGCGCGGGCACGATCTGCGCGATTTCCATCTCCTGGCCTTCGGCGGAGCGGGGCCGCTGCATGCCGCACGCATTGCCGCCGAACTCGGCATGGCGGGCGTGGTGGTGCCGCTTTATCCCGGCGTCTATGCGGCGATGGGTCTTTTGATGTCGGACGTGAAGCACGATTACATCCGCTCGAAGATGGCTGGACTCGCCAAGGTGGGGCCCGCGGACATCGGTGCGGTTTTCGCCGAACTCGAAAGTCACGCGATGCGCGATTTGCGCGACGAGGGCTTCGCACCCGCGAGAATCGGGATCGAACGCGCGCTCGACCTGCGCTATGCGGGTCAGGGCTATGAGATCACGATTGCGTGCGATTATCCGCTTGGTGACGGCAGCATCGCAAGTCTACGCGCGCGCTTCGATGAAACGCACAGACAGATGTTCGGTCACACCGCGCCCGAGGAGCCGGTCGAAATCGTCTCCTAT
>DASYEG010000033.1:0-9920 GCA_036499145.1 Micropepsaceae bacterium
CTGGACGCTGAGCCGGATCGATTCGATTTTGCGGGCGCTTTTACGAAGCGCGACCTATGAGTTGGTGGCGCGGCGCGATGTGCCGGCCAAGGTGGTGATCGACGAATATGTCGAACTTGCCCGAGACTTCTTCGAAGGCGAGGAGCCTGGATTCGTGAACGCCGTGCTGGACCGCCTCGCGCACCGCAAACGGGCGGCCGAATTCGGGGAGACTCCGCCCGATGACGAACTCCAGTTCTGAACCGACGCAACGCTTGGGCGAATTCGCGATGATCGCGAAATTATTTGCGCCGCTGGCGGCCAATGCCCCTGGTGCGTTCGGTCTCACCGATGATGCGGCAACGCTCGGTCTTGCGCCCGGCGAGGAGCTTGTGGTCACAGTCGACGCACTGGTCGAGGGCGTCCATTTCTTCAAAGACGATCCCGCGGCCGCAATCGCCAAAAAAGCGCTGCGCGTGAATCTTTCCGATCTGGCCGCCAAAGGGGCACGGCCATGCGGATATCTTCTGGCATTGTCGCTGCCGCCTTGGATCGGTGACGAATGGCTCGCGCAATTTGCCGCGGGTCTTGGCGAGGACCAGGAGAAATTCGGCATCGATCTTTTGGGCGGCGATACCACGTCCACACCGGGACCGCTGACGCTTTCGATCACCGCGCTCGGAAGCGTGCCCTCGGGAAGGATGCTGCGGCGGGCGGGCGCCATGCCGGGGAATCGCGTGTTCGTTTCGGGCACGATCGGGGATGCGGGTGCGGGCCTTGACCTACTGCAACAGGCAAACAGAGAGGTCGCGGCGCCGGATCGCGCCGGACTGATCGCACGCTATCGGCTGCCCGAGCCACGCCTCGCTTTGGGCGGCCATTTGATCGGCCTTGCCACCGCCGCGGCCGATGTCTCCGACGGGCTGATCGCCGATCTTGGCCATATCGCGGAAACCTCTAAGGTCCGGATTGTCATCGACGCGGCGCGCATACCGCTTTCGCCTGCGCTTGCCCGTCTTTGGGGACGGGAAGGGGAAGCCGTGCTGCGCGCCGCCACCGCCGGCGACGATTATGAGATCGTCTTCACGGCCCCGCAAACCGCCGCAGCCGGGATCGCAAAGGCAGCCCAGGACACGGGAATCCCGGTGGCCGAGATCGGCCGCGTCGAAACGGGGCAGGGGGCCGCCCTTCTTGATGAAAACGGCGATTGTCTTCCCATCCCGCGGTCTGGTTTCACCCATTTCTGACCCGCGGACGGCAGGGCGGTAACCAAGCCTTAGTACGGTTTCGGGCACTCTCATCCCATGACGACGCCTGTTAAGACATTTGCGGCTCTCGCGGTCGCCTTGTTGTTCTTTCTGCCGCTCCAGGATGCAACGGCGGCTGAGGCGGCCAAGGACGCAGGTCCCACCGATGTGGAGATGCCGGCCATGCTGGCGCCCATGGTCGTGGACAACCGCCTGGAAAGCTATGCCTACATCACCGTCGCACTGACACCGGCGTCCCGCGACAAAACCCTCCTCATCCGCGAGAAGGTTCCGTTCCTGCGCGATGGCTTCCTCAGGGAGGTCAACAAGGCCAGCATCGTCAAGCCGGCCGAGCCTACGGCCGTGGACCAGCCCGCGCTGAAAAAGCGGCTTCTTGCCCGCGTGAACCAGATCCTGCCCCAGGGCACCGTCAGCGACCTCAAATTCCAGGAGATCGTCATGACGCCCATTCAGCCGCAGTCCTGAACTTAAGCAATTCGAGTCTTTTTGTTGCGCGCTGCGCATGACTTTGGCATGTTCCGCCCCCCATGCGGCGGGGTGGGGGCTTGCCGCATCTCTCATCTTGTGAGAGGCAAGCCGCGTTTCCCCTCCCTTACCGGAATCGACACATATAAGGACTGCAAGATGAGCCTGCCTCTAACCCTCGTTCTCGCCTGCGGCGTGATTGCGCTCGCCTATGGAGGCTGGCTTGTGCAGTCGGTTCTGGCCCAGAGTGCGGGCACAAAGGAGATGCAGGAGATTGCCGCGGCGATTCAGGAAGGGGCCGCCGCCTATCTGAACCGTCAGTACACGACCATTGCGATCGCCGGTGCCGTCATCTTCGTTGCCGCATTCATCGTGTTGGGCTGGCAGGTGGCCGTCGGCTTTCTGATCGGCTCCACGCTTTCGGGCGCTGCCGGCTATATCGGCATGAATGTCTCGGTGCGCGCCAATGTGCGCACCGCCGAAGCCTCGCGCCACGGACTCGCCGAAGGATTGTCTGTCGCATTCCGCTCAGGCGCGGTGACCGGTCTGCTGGTTGTCGGTCTCGGACTTCTGGGTGTGGCGGGCTATTATGCGGTCCTGACCGGAGCGTTCGGCCTTTCGGTCACCGATCCCGCTCAAAGCCGCGTGGTGGTGAACGCCTTGGTGGCGCTGGGCTTCGGCGCCTCCCTGATCTCGATTTTCGCCCGTCTCGGCGGCGGCATCTTCACCAAGGGTGCGGATGTCGGCGGCGACATGGTGGGCAAGGTGGAAGCCGGTATCCCGGAAGACGATCCGCGCAATCCGGCCACCATTGCCGACAATGTCGGCGATAACGTCGGAGACTGCGCCGGCATGGCGGCCGATCTGTTCGAAACCTACGCGGTGACGACTGTCGCCACCATGGTGCTGGCCTCGATCTTCTTTGCCGATGCCGAGCGCATCGCCATGATGGTCTATCCGTTGACCATCGCGGGCGCCTGCATCCTGACCTCGATCGTGGGGACGTTTTTCGTACGGCTCGGCCCCAGCCGCAACATCATGGGCGCGCTCTATAAGGGCCTGATCGCCACGGGCGTGTTGTCCTTGGCCGTGCTCTTGCCTTTGACCTACTGGATCGTCGGTCTGGACACCCAATATGCCATTCTCGGCGGCGCGCGTTTCACCGGCTGGCATCTCTATTTCTGCGGCGTCGCGGGTCTGGTCGTGACGGGGCTTCTGGTCTGGATCACTGAATATTATACGGGCACGGATTTTCGCCCCGTACAGTCGGTGGCGAAGGCCTCGCAAACCGGCCATGGCACCAACGTCATTCAGGGACTGGCGGTCTCAATGGAATCGACCGCGCTGCCCGCGCTTGTCATCTGCGTCGGGATCGTCGTGACTTATCTTCTGGCGGGCCTTTTCGGCATCGCGATCGCGGTGACGACCATGCTGGCGCTTGCCGGCATGATCGTGGCGCTCGATGCCTTCGGTCCGGTGACCGATAATGCCGGCGGCATTGCCGAGATGGCCGGGCTGGAAGGCGATGTCCGCAAGACGACGGATGCTCTCGATGCCGTCGGCAATACGACGAAGGCGGTGACGAAAGGCTATGCCATCGGTTCGGCGGGCTTGGGCGCCCTCGTGCTGTTTGCAGCGTATACGGAGGATATCAACTATTTCGTCGCCAATGGCGATTCCTATCCGTATTTCAAAGGGCTGGAGCTTCCCACCTTCGCGCTCACCGATCCCTGGGTCGTCGTGGGACTCTTCATCGGCGGGCTGCTGCCGTTTTTGTTCGGCGGCATGGCCATGACTGCGGTCGGACGCGCGGCCGGCGCGGTGGTGGAAGAGGTGCGCCGTCAGTTCCGGGAAATGCCGGGCATTATGCTGCGGACCCAGAAGCCCGATTATGGCCGCGCGGTGGACATGCTGACAAAAGCCGCGATCCGGGAGATGATCCTTCCCTCGATGCTGCCCGTGCTGTCGCCTATCGTGCTGTTCCTGATTGTGCGCGGCATCGCCGGCCCGACCTCGGCGCTCAATGCGCTGGGGGCCATGCTGCTGGGTGTCATTGTAACGGGCCTGTTCGTGGCCATCTCGATGACCTCAGGGGGAGGCGCTTGGGACAACGCCAAGAAATACATCGAGGACGGTCATTATGGCGGCAAGGGTTCGGACGCACATAAGGCGGCGGTGACCGGCGACACGGTCGGTGATCCCTACAAGGACACCGCCGGACCAGCCGTGAATCCGATGATCAAGATCACCAACATTGTGGCGCTGCTGCTGCTCGCGGTGCTGGCGCACCTCGCATAAAGCACAATTGCGCGGCAAAATCCGCGCCTGGAGTGACACTCGCTTCTATCCGAGGTGCCGCTCTATGCGCGTTTCAGCGCGGTGCCGGTATCGGCGGAGGCATGCCGCCGCCGGGGATGGCGTCGGTCGGCGCCGATTGGCCGATCTGTCCTGGCACCGCATTGAAGATTTGTTGGATCAGGCTCAGTTCGCGGCCGCGCGTGGGCGTCTCCCGGCTGACGAAATCGACCACGTGCCCATCGGCCAGCGTGTATTTGTGGACGTTCGTCACCTTGCCGTCCTTGGCAAATTCGACCGCCACAATGTTGCGGTCGGTGGCGCGCGCCGCGAAGAAGGCGTTCTGTTCGACATGCGATGACATATAATACCAGATGTCATTGCCGAAGGTGGCGGCCGTGGAGGGATCGCCGAGCTTTTTGCTGACGCTGTCCTTGGTGTCCATGCCGACTTCGATGCTCGACAGCGCCTGCATGTCGGGGACGTAGCCGCGCTGATTTTCCACCGCCGCGCAGGCCGCCAACATGGTTGCCCCGGCAACACATGACCATCTCAAAAGGCGCATCGCACTGAACTCCCTCGACTGACCGCCCCGCAGGTTCCCAATATCTAATGTGCTAGCTTCCTCTTAGATGTCTTGCAAGTCCAGCACGCTACGGCCCCTTCATGCTCCGCCGATTTCTTGGTTCCGATAAATCCGCCGCCGCCGCGCGGGTCCTGTATGCGGGCCTAGTAGTCCGGGCGCGCGCGCCGGTTTTCCACACCGCATTCCAAGTGCCGGACACGATCGATGGCCGTTTCGACCTGCTGGCGTTGCATGGCTTTGTGGTCATGGAGGCGCTGAAACCATTGCGGCGCCCGGGCCGCAGCCTGGGCACCGCGCTCGCAAGCGTCATCTTTGCCGGTTTCGACGATGCGCTGCGCGAGCTTGGCGTCAGCGATTTCGGCATTCCCCGCCGGATCAAAGCCATGGCGGGTGCCTTCTATGGCAGACTCGAAGCATATGGCGCAGCAGATTCGCAGCGCGCGCTTGGGGAAGCGATCCTGCGCAATTTATACCGCGCGGAAGCCACGCGCCGGCATGAAGCCGACGTCCTGGCGCACTATATTGCCCTGGCGCGCGAGGCCCTGCGTGCGCAAGCGGATGTTTTGCTTCAAGGTCATGCCGATTTCGGTCCATTGCCCAAGATTTGAGTTCACGCCATGGTCTTTGCCGCTCCCTATTCTCTGGTCTTCGATCTCGGCCTCGTGCCGAAATTAGGAACGCAGATCGTTCTCGACCCCACGCAGGCCGAACGCGCCGCCATTTCCGGTTGGCTGGGAATCGAGGACCTGGAAAGCCTTACTGCCATGCTCCTGATCTCTCGCGATGGTGAGAATCATTATTCCTGTGCCGCGAATTTCGAGGCCGATGTGGTCCAGGCCTGCGTGGTGACACTTGAGCCGGTCCGCGCCCATCTGTCGGGAACCTATCACCGCCTTTTCCAGGTTCTTCCCCGATCCTCGTCCAGACGAAAGAACCCGGTTGGAGAGCCCCCGAGCCTGGATGTGCCGTTGGCCGGCGAGGATGGGCCGGAATTGCTGGACAACTCTGTCGTGGACCTCGCGGCGCCTCTGCTTGAGGAGCTTAGCCTTGCGCTTGACCCTTATCCCCGGGCGCCCGGGGTCAGCTTCGCCCCCCCGGTCGAGGAGGTGGAACCCGCGGATAACCCTTTTGCCGTGCTGGAACAGCTCAAAGCCCCCCCATCGCCTCCGGCCCGGTCCGTGAAGCCTGAAATCGGAACAAAACCGGCTTCCGCTGGAAGAAAACGGCGCTGAGAAGGATACGGCCTGGCGCCGATTGCTTAAGAAGCGTCCCTATGCGTACGGATTGAACGATCCCTTGCGTCGGCTGCATTTTCGGGTTACCTCCGCCCCTGTTTTCCGTTTGTGACCGTGCGGGTCCGGACGGCAGAACCGCGTGCATTTGTTCAGGAAAGGGTTTCCGCCATGGCGGTTCCAAAACGAAAAACGTCTCCGTCGCGGCGCAATATGCGCCGTTCGCATCATGCGCTTTCGCCGAACGCACATGTCGAATGTGCCAATTGCGGCGAGTTGAAGCGCCCGCACCATGTTTGCGCCGCCTGCGGCCATTATGACGGTCGCGAGGTTGTTGCCGCTGAGGCGTGAACCCGGTTCTATCTGGGCTTTGAGGGCCCGCACCCTTAAGCTTGCATTCGTAGCTGCGGATGTTCGGGGGCTGCTAACGTGGTCCGGGACTTGATTCTGTCTGTCGACGCCATGGGTGGCGATTCGGGACCTGCCTCCGTTCTGGCGGGTGTCGCGATCGCGCGCCGGCGTCATCCCAATGTCCGTTTTTTGCTTCATGGCGACGAGGCCGTGCTGGCGCCGCTCTTGACGCGCCATCGCGCATTGGCGGCCCATGCCGAAATCCGTCACGCGCCCGCCGTGATCGGCATGGCGGAAAAGCCGTCCCAGGCCATCCGCCGCGGGCGCAATTCCAGCATGTGGCACGCGCTGGAGGCGGTCGCGCGCGGCGATGCGCAGGTGGCGGTCTCCGCCGGCAACACTGGCGCGCTGATGGCGATCTCCATGTTCCGGATCGGGCTGATCGAAGGCGTTTCGCGGCCTGCGATCGCGGTTCTGTGGCCGACGGTCCGAGGGCAGAGCGTCGTTCTCGATGTCGGCGCCAATGCCGGGAGCGACGCGGAGCAATTGGTGGATTTTGCCGTGATGGGCGAAGCTTTCGCGCGCGCGATCTTCGGGATCGAGCGGCCCACGGTCGGACTTCTGAATATCGGCGAGGAAGAAGTGAAGGGCATAGAATCGGTGAAGCAGGCCGCCCAGATTCTGCGCGCCTCGAAACTTCCGATCGAATTCCACGGCTTCATCGAAGGCGACGATATCGGCGCCGGGCTTGTCGATGTCGTCGTGACCGATGGGTTCACCGGCAATGTCGCGCTGAAGACCGCGGAAGGCACCGCGAAGCTGATCCTTTTTTATCTGCGCTCGGCACTCAAACGCTCGTTGCTGGGCCGGCTTGGTGCGCTGCTCGCGAGCGGTGCTTTCCGGGTCCTGAAACGCAAGCTCGATCCCCGCAATCTCAATGGCGGCGTGTTCCTCGGTCTCAACGGTGTGGTGGTGAAAAGTCATGGCGGCGCGGACGCGTTGGGTTTCGCGAGCGCCATCGATCTGGCCATCGACATGGGCGGCTCGGACATGATCGGGCGCATCCTCACAGACCGCGCCGCCATTTCGTCCTCCCCGGAACAGCCCGGCGCGGCTTCCGGACAACCCAATAGCGGCAACACGGCCAAGGCGGCAGTTTCGTGACATCTATCCGTTCTGTTGTTCGTGGCTGCGGCGCCTTTCTTCCAGCCAATGTTGTAAGCAATGACGACCTCGCGAAGCGGGTCGACACCAGCGATACCTGGGTCGTCGAACGCACCGGGATCAGGCGCCGGCACATAGCGGCGGCGGGCGAGAAGACATCCGATCTCGCATTGGCGGCGGGGACGCGCGCGCTGGAGAATGCACGGCTGAGCGCGGCCGATCTCGATCTGGTCATCGTCGCCACCACCACCCCAGACGAGACATTTCCATCCGTCGCCACCAAGGTGCAGGCGGGGCTCGGCATGGTTCGCGGGGCTGCGTTCGATCTGCAGGCCGTGTGTTCGGGCTTCATCTACGGGCTGTCCGTGGCAGACAATTTCATCCGCGGCGGCCAGGCAAAAACCGTCCTGGTGATCGGCGCCGAGACCATGTCGCGGATCCTGGACTGGAACGACCGCACCACCTGCGTATTGTTCGGTGACGGCGCGGGTGCGGTGGTGCTGCAGGCGGCCGAGGGCGAGGGCACCAATGCGGATCGCGGCATCCTCAACACCCAGATATTCTCCGACGGGCGGCTGCACGATCTTCTCTACACGGATGGGGGGGTCTCCACGACCGGGACTGCCGGCTACCTGCGCATGCACGGGCGCGAGGTTTTCAAGCATGCGGTGACCAACATTTCCGCGGCCATCGAGGCATCGACCCGGCGGGCCGGTATCACGCCCGCCGATATCGATTGGTTCGTGCCCCACCAGGCCAATCAACGTATCCTGGATGGCACCGCGAGAAAGCTGAATATCCGCCCGGAGCGCGTGATCTCGACCATTGCCGACCATGGCAACACCTCGGCGGCCTCGGTGCCGCTCGCGCTGTCGGTGGGGGTTGAGGACGGCCGCATCAAGCGGGGCGATCTGGTGCTGATGGAAGCCATGGGCGGAGGCTTCACCTGGGGCGCGGCGCTTTTGCGCTGGTAGAGCCGTTTTAGCCGGTGCTTCAAGCAAAGCCCCCAAGCCTCTGACATTGACGGGAAATGTGCCTGCGCCTACGGTTTGTGTCCTGCGCGAGAGGAGTCGCGCGCCAGGGGGGCATCGATGGGCACACGGACTTTGACACGCGCCGATCTCACAGAAGCTGTCTTCAACGCGGTCGGCTTATCGCGCAACGAATCCTCGCAAATGGTCGAGGATATTCTGAATGAGGTTTGCGGCGCGCTTTCGCGCGGCGAGACGGTGAAGCTTTCGTCTTTTGGTACGTTCCAAGTGCGCCAGAAGTCGCAGCGGGTGGGACGCAATCCCAAGACCGGTGATGAAGTGCCGATCGCGCCGCGCCGCGTTTTGGTCTTCCGTCCCTCGCACGTGTTGAAGGCTCAGATCAACGGCCTTGATTCCGTGGGCCTGCATGACGA
The DNA here is from genome assembly GCA_036499145.1 of Micropepsaceae bacterium. Lineage (GTDB taxonomy): Bacteria > Pseudomonadota > Alphaproteobacteria > Micropepsales > Micropepsaceae > CAIYRG01. The sequence goes on from DASYEG010000033.1 coordinate 8,746, forward strand.
GGAATAGGTAATTGTCCGTCCTTTCGGCACAGAAATCGCCGGAAGCCTTTCGCACCATCAGCGAAGTGGCTATGGAGTTGGATGTGCCCCAGCACGTCCTGCGGTTCTGGGAAACCAGGTTCGCGAACATCAAGCCGCTGAAACGCGGTGGGGGGCGGCGTTATTACCGCCCCGACGATCTGGATTTGCTGCGCGGCATCCGCGCGTTGCTTTATCGCGATGGGCTCACCATCAAGGGCGTACAGAAGATCCTGCGCGAGCAGGGGGCGCGTTATGTGATGGAATTGGGCCGCGGCACGGTAAGCTTAATCACAGTATCTCCAAAAGCGACTGCGGCGCCGGCAGCCTCCAAGGCCGATGGACGTTCCAATGTGCATCCCTTCTCGCGCGAGAGCGGTGGGGCGCCGGGGTTGAGCAAGGCCGAGCGTGCGCGTTTTTCGATGCTGATCGATGAGTTGCTGGATTTGAAGACGAGGCTTTCCTTCGCACGGCAAATGCAGGCCTCGCGGTAGACGAAATCCGTATCTCGAACTGCTGAGAGATTGGTTTCCCGAAAGCGAAGGATTCGTTGCGGGGGCGAACGTGCGCGACTATAGTCCGCCTCCCTCGAAGTTCGGGCCCTGATACGAGGGCTGAGCATTGGAAACGGAGCGTGGCGCAGCCTGGTTAGCGCACCAGTCTGGGGGACTGGGGGTCGAGAGTTCAAATCTCTCCGCTCCGACCAGACAAATAACTCAGCGATAACAGCGGTTTATTTGTCTTTCGTCGGTTGAATAAATATTTTTCCGGTGTGCGTTAGGCCGTTACGGTAAGCGTCTGGTAAGCGCCGTGAGCGTTTTCGAGCTGCTCCGACTCCGCGCCGTCGCATGCGGCGAGCGCCGTCCGCTGGCCCCGGCCGGTTAGATGTAGAGGACGAGAAATGAGGGCAGGCGGCATGCGCGAGCCGAGGGCGCGTGCGCAGTATCAGCGCCGCGCTCTTGCGCAGCACGCGAACCGCGTCACCTGACTAAGGAAACATGGCCCGGCACGTCAGGCGCGCGCTGGGCCATCCGTCTTTCATCTAGTGAAAGAACTTACGGCCCTGCCGTGGGGACCGCCAAATCATATGACCCTATTGGGTACTTTGTACGCTGCTCAAGCTTTCATACAATCCGATTGGATACCCCGGCGCATGA